>DATMLZ010000116.1:0-4387 GCA_035569955.1 Candidatus Acidiferrum sp. | reverse complement strand
CAGATCATGTCCGCCTCCGCGCTCCTGGCAAAAAATCCCAAGCCAACCGACCAGGAAATTGACGCGCAGATGTTCGGCAATATCTGCCGCTGCGGAACGTATCTTCGCATCCGCAAGGCGATCCACCGCGCCGCCCAACTCACCTCAGCCGCAAAGATTGCGCCGTCCCATAACGGGCACGGCGCTCAATAGGAGGATCAGATGGCAACCATGGCAGCCCCAAAGATGGACCGCCGCTCGTTCTTCCGCGTGAGTGCCATGATCGGCGGCGGGTTCATGCTCGCGCACTATGTTGACCCTGTCGCGAAGGTATTGGCGCAGGGACCGGCGCCTGCGCACTTGCTTCCGAGCTCGTTCATTCAGATAGCGCCCACCGGAATTGTGACGATCATGGCCAAGAACCCCGAAGAGGGCCAGGGCGTCAAAGCGATGCTCCCCATGCTGATCGCCGAAGAGCTTGATGTTGATTGGAAAGATGTCCGCCTCACACAAGCCGATGTCGATGCCGCAAAGTACGGCCCGCAGGTTGCCGGTGGCAGCACGGCAACACCGGTTAACTGGGTGCCCTTGCGCCAGGTCGGCGCGATGTGCCGTGCGATGCTCCTCTCGGCAGCCGCGCAAACCTGGAATGTATCGGAATCGGAATGCTCGACGGCCTCTGGCCGCGTAATGCACGAGGCCAGTGGCAAATCCGCCGGCTACGGCGACCTTGCCGCAAAGGCGGCTGCACTTCCCGTGCCCGATCCCACTACGCTTAAGATGAAGGACCCGAAGAATTACAAGATCATCGGCAAGACGGTTCCGGGCGTCGATAACCATTCGATCGTTACCGGCAAGCCGCTTTACGGCATCGACTTTGTCGCGCCGGGAATGCTCTTCGCCGTCTTCCAGAAATGTCCGACCTACGGCGGCAAAGTCGTCAGCGCGAATCTGGACGAAATCAAAGCCATGCCCGGCATCCGTTTTGCATTCACCGTGGACGGCGGCACCGACTTGACAGGCCTACTCGGCGGCGTTGCAATCGTTGCGGACTCCTGGTGGCAAGCGAAAACGGCGCGTGAAAAGCTTCAAGTGAAATGGGATGAGGGTCCGACGGCGTCCCAAAGCAGCAAGGGCTTCGCCGACCAGGCCGAAGCTTTCTCGAAGCAAGCGCCGCAACGTACGCTTCGCAAGGACGGCGATTTCGACGGAGCATTCGGCAACGGCGCGAAAACCGTCGAAGCCGCCTATTCCTATCCATTTATCTCGCACGTACCGCTCGAGCCGCAGAATTGCTCCGCGCATTTCCAGGATGGCAAGCTTGAGCTTTGGGCACCAAGTCAAACCCCGCAGCAAGGTTTGCAAGTCGCCGCGCGAACCATCGGTATCGATCCTTCCGCCATCACGATGCATCAGCCGCGCATCGGCGGAGGCTTCGGTCGCCGCCTGACCAACGACTATGTCGCCGAAGCAGCGTGGATCGCAAAAGTCGTCGGCGTGCCTGTGAAACTTCTTTGGACGCGCGAAGACGATATGCAGCACGACTTCTACCGCCCGGGTGGCTTCCACTATCTGAGGGGTGCTGTCGACGCCTCCGGCAATCTTTCGGCGTGGCAGGATCACTTCGTCAGTTATGGCAACAACGGCCGCTTCGTTGCCAGCGGGGATATGGGCGCAGACGAATTCCCCGGCCGATTCATCCCGAACTACGGTCTGCACTATTCGCTGATTCCTTGTGGAATTCCCACCGGTGCAATGCGTGCTCCGCGCAGCAATGCTCTTGCGTTCGTCATTCAGTCGTTCATCGATGAACTCGCGCACGCGGCCGGGAAAGACCCCATCGCATTCCGCCTTGCGCTGATGGACAACTCTCCTCTGGCCGCGACGCCGGGACCAGGCGGACGCGGTCCGGCGGGCCCTCAATTCAACGCGCAGAGAATGCAAGGCGTGTTGCGCGAAATCCAAAAAACATCCGGTTGGGGAACGCGCACCTTGCCTAAGGGCACCGGCATGGGAGTCGGCTGCCACTTCAGTCACTTGGGCTACTTCGCCTCGGTCGCCAACGTGACGGTGAAGCCCGATAAAAGCATGAAGGTCAACAAAATCTGGACCGTCGGTGATGTCGGCAGCCAGATCATCAACCCCGGCCCCGCCGTGAACCTTTCGCAGGGTGCCGTGATCGAAGGCATGAGCCACATCATGGGCTACGAGATCACCTTCGACAGAGGTGCAGCCGTTCAGAGCAATTTCCTCGAGGTTCAGCCCGTGCGAATCTCGCAAGCGCCGCCGGACATTCAGATCGATTTTGTCGTTACCGACAACTCGCCCACGGGGCTCGGCGAACCCGCACTTCCGCCCGTTCTGCCGGCCATCGCAAACGCCGTTTTCGCCGCAACGGGCGAGCGCATTCGCGCATTGCCGCTAATGAAACTCGGCTACAGCTGGGCGTAACGCGTTCGCCGCGATTCGCATTCCGCGCCCATTTATGAGATCGTTTTCCCATGGACGCGCAACTTCTCAGCGGCCTCCAAAAACTCCTAGGGTCCGAGAATGTCCTCCACAAACCGGAGGACCTTCTTCTCTACGAATATGACGGCTCGGTGGACGTCGCGCGCCCCGATTGTGTCGTTTTTCCTCAAAATACCGACCAAGTCGTCGGTATTGTTGCGCTCGCCAACCGCTTTCAAACCCCCATGGTAGGACGCGGTGCAGGTACCGGACTTTCCGGCGGAGCGCTCGCGCGCAAAGGCGGCATCCTCACCGTTTTTTCGGGCATGAACAAAATTCTTTCGGTCGACGCGGAAAATCAGCGTGCCGTGGTGCAACCGGGAGTCGTCAACGCCGACGTGAGCGCCGCTGTCGCCCATCTCGGCCTGCATTTCGCGCCCGACCCTTCCAGCCAAAAAGCCTGCACGATCGGCGGCAATGTCTCGGAGAATTCCGGCGGCCCGCACACGCTTGCCTACGGCGTCACGACCAATCACGTCGTCGCCATGCAAATCGTCCTGCCTACAGGTGAACTCTATCGCATTGGCGCCTCAGGACCGGACGCGCCTGGCTACGATCTGATGGGGCTTTTCGTCGGCTCTGAAGGCACGCTCGGCTTGGTCACCGAAGTCACCGTGAAGCTCACTCGCCTGCCCGAAGAAACCAAGACCTTGCTCGCGATCTTCAACACCGTCGAAGACTGCACCGAAACCGTTGCGGACATCACCGCACGCGGTATTACGCCCGCCGCGTGCGAGATGCTTGACGGCTGGTCGCTGCGGGCAATCGAAGCCTATATTCACGCCGGCTACCCGACCGACGCCGCCGCCGTCCTGCTCATTGACATCGACGGACTTCGCGAAGCCACAGCCGTGCAAAGCGAACAAGTTGCCGAAGTTTGCCAGGCACACAACGCTCGCGAAGTCCGCGTGGCGCGTGACGCCACCGAGCGCGACCTGCTCTGGAAAGGCCGCAAGAATTCGTTTGCGGCGGTCGGCCGCCTCAGTCCGTCCTACTACGTGCAAGACGGTGTAATTCCGCGCACGAAACTTCCTGCTACGCTGCGACGCATCGGGGAAATCGGCAAGAAATATGGCTTCGAAATCGGAAACATCTTTCACGCAGGCGACGGCAACCTGCACCCGATCGTGCCCTTCGACGGTCGATATCCCGAACAACTTGAACGCGCGATCGCCGCGTCGGACGAAATCATCGAGTATTGTGTTGCCGCCGGCGGAACGATCACCGGCGAGCACGGCGTCGGCATGGAAAAAGACCGCCTGATGCCGCTCATGTTCAGCGAAGTCGAACTCGACCTGATGAGGCGCATTCGCAACACCTACAATCCGTCCGGCCTGCTCAATCCCGGAAAGATCTTTCCCTCCGCGAAAGGATGCGGCGAGATTCGCTCGCGTCCCAAAGCCCCCGCCGAGGTCCCCGTCGCATGAACGCTTCCGCGGCGAACGCGGTGTCACGGCTCGAGACGGTTGTCGATCGAGCCAGCCGAATCACGGACTCGGTGCAACTTTCTTCTTATACGATCGCTCAAAAGACGCCGTCGATCGCGCTGAAGCCCGGCTCGACCGAAGAGATCGTCGAGATCGTCAAATTTGCCGCAGCCGAATCGCTCGCCATCGTGCCGTGCGCGGCGCGCACGAAACTATCGATCGGCGCGCCGCCGACTCGTTACGACGTTGCGCTCGATCTCACGCGCCTCAATAGAATCGTCGCTTACGATCCCGGCGACCTCACGCTCAGCGTGGAACCGGGCGTGTTGCTTTGCGGCCTCCAGGCGACTCTCGGCGAACGCGGACAATTCCTGCCGCACGGCGCACCCTTTATGATGCGGGCGACGGTCGGAGGCACGATCGCAGCCGGTGTCGAAGGGCCCTTGCGCCAAATGTACGGCACGACGCGGGAT
>DATMLZ010000115.1:0-5975 GCA_035569955.1 Candidatus Acidiferrum sp. | reverse complement strand
GCAATCCCACGGCCCAATAGAAAACCAGGTGGCAGATCATCGGCGTGCGGGTATCTCCTGCGCCACGCAGAGCGCCGGTCGCTACCACCTGCAATCCATCGAACAATTGAAAGAACGCACCGACGAAAAGCAATCCGCTCGAGACGGCGATCACAGCTGGATCGGGCGTGTAAATCCGCACGATATAGGAAGGCGCAAACCAGAAGACCAGTGCCATGCACATCATGAACACCGCGCCGAGTGCTATGGCCGTCCAACCGGCGCGGCTTGCGCCGTGAGGATCTTTGCGTCCGAGCGCCTGGCCCACGCGCACAGCCGCCGCTGACCCTATTCCAAGCGGCACCATGTAGGTGAAACCGACCGTATTGAGCGCGACCTGGTGGCTCGCTAGCGGCACAGGACCGAGCCTCCCGATCAATGCCGCCGCGACGGCAAGCACGCCAATCTCAAAGCCGATCTGCATCGCCGCCGGGAATCCAAGCTGGAGCAACCGAAGGACGCGCGGCAGGTGGGGTATACGGGAAGCGTTAAACAGGCCATGTTTGTTGCGCAACTCGTAGTACACGCAATAAACCAGCAGCACGCCAGCCATGTAAACGCGCGAAACGCATGTCGACCAGCCCGAGCCGACCGTTCCCATCGCGTGAAATCCCAAATGCCCGTAGATGAGCGACCAATTTCCGACGATATTCACCAGATTTGCCGAGATCAGCGAAAACATCACGGGCTTGGCGAGATTGATCCCTTGCAGGTAGCGCCGGAATACGAAATAGAGCAGCAGAGGCAGCGTGCTCCAGTTGAGCGTGCGCAGGTAAGGGACTGTCTCGGCGAGTATGTCCGGTTCGATGTGCAGCTTGCCGAGCACGGATTCGGAAAACCACACGGCCCCCATCAGAATCGGCGAAGCACCCAGCGCGAGGTAGACGCCGTTCACGAGCGAACGGTGCACGTCTTTGATGTCGCCGGCGCCGTAGGAGTGCGAAACGAGCGTATCGAGCCCCAGCATCAGCCCGGTTCCGAAGATCGCGGCCACGTAGTAAATGATGCTTCCCAGGCTCACTGCACCAATCGCCACAGCGCTCTCTCGCTGGCGGCCCACCATCATCGTGTCGACGATGCTCATCGTCGTCCAGCCAAGCTCGGCCATGATGATCGGCGCCGCCAGGCCGAGCATGGGACGAATTTCGTCGGCAACGTATTGTGAGAAAAACTTCCTCAGCACAGACTGACTCCGATCGGCAAGAGCGAGGCGAACCGGTATTTTATAACGGCGCTTTTTCGAGCGGGGGAAAACCGGTTCGAACCGGGCGGAAAGAGCGCTGTCAGGCCTTTGGGCGGTAGATACGGATAATGTCGTCCTCGACTTCGACGACCGAGCCGGGAAATTCGGCGGCGGCGTGATCACGAAGATCCTGCACGGTCATGTAGTCGCCCTCTCCGTCAAACCAGCGCGCGTCATCGATCAGGAGTACGTGGTTGCGAACCGGATGCCGGTAGATGCATTCCATTTCGTCTTTGATCGGTGCCGATACCTTACCCCAGTGCGCGTCCACCCAAAACAGGCACGGCTCTTTCAGAAGCGGCATAATCGCGGGCAGAATTTTTCCGCTGTCGCCTTCGTAGGTGTGGATGTGCGGATACTTGGCGAAGATTCGTTTCGCGCGCTCGGCGTACCACGGGTCGTTTTCAATCGAATAGATTTCACGGAAATGATCCTTCTGCACGTTGATCATGTTTCCGACGTTCGTACCGGTCTCGACCATCACTTTCAGTCCGTACGCCCGGCGGAAATAAGCGATTGTCTTTTGTTTGACGAGATGGGGCACGCGCGGACCGGGCGAGCCTTTCAGCTTCCACCAGGCGTACTCGCCCAAGTACGCCAGGCGCTTGTAGGGATAAAAGAACGGGCTGTCGCGAAACGCTTTGTGCGGAATGACGCGCGAATGCGGGTCTTTCTTTTTAAAAAGTGGGGACATCGGACGTTCGATGATAGAGAACGCCGTTCGATTTGTAAAATCGGCCCGACCGATTACTTGGCGAGTTTGTCGATCTTCGCAGCAAGGATGAAGTCGTTCTCGCTGAGTCCGTCGACGCTGTGGGTCCACGTGGTAATCGCGGCTTTGCCCCACCCAAGCGTGATGTCCGGATGATGTTCCTGTTCTTCGGCCACATCGCCCACCTTGTTCACGAACGCCAGGGCGGATTTGAAATCGGGAAACTTGAAGGCGCGTTCGATGTGGTGGCCGTTGACCACCTTCCAATCGGGCACCTCTTTGGCGAGTGAGTTCAGTTGAACCCCGGCCAGGGGCGGCGTTCCGCTTTTGACAGGTTGGCAGGTTTTGGACGCGAGATCGGACATTGGGATTCCCTCCGGCCCCGATTGTACCGAATCGCTGCCGCGAAGCCATACGGTGCAATCCCCAAGGCGCCCTACCCGTGTTCGGCGCGATGGGACTGGTTTACTTCCTCGGCACGTACGGTTCGCGAGGCTGCTGCTTTGAGCGGACCCTTTGCTATTCTTTTGCCATCCCGCATCAAAATTCAAATTCTGAGGGCAAATCATGGCCGACGAAATATCTGAACTGAAGGAGAATGCCGAAAAGGGGGAGCATGGTCTTGCGCCGGTCACTGTTACGATGGCGATTTTTGCGGTATTTGTCGCTGCCGTTTCGCTGCTCGGCCACCGCGCCGATACCGACGCGCTTCTGAACCAAACCAAGTCCACCGATCAATGGGCCTACTACCAGGCCAAGGACACGCGCTTGCACGCGTATGAAATCTTTATCGATCAGATCGGCGTCGGCCCGACGACCAATGCCGAGCAAGTCGACAAACTGAAAGAGAAGTACAACAAAGACATCGAAAAATACACCGAGCAGGAAAAAGAGATTGAAGACGCCGCCAAAGAAGCCGACGAAGACGTAAAGCTGAACCTGCGTCGCGCCGATCGCTTCGATCTTGGCGAGGTGCTGCTCGAAGCCGCTTTGGTGATCTGCTCGATCACCCTGCTCACCAGGAATCGAGTCTTCTGGGGCCTCGGACTCACCATCGGCGCAGTGGGGATCGCCCTCGGCGTCATTGGCCTGATGACCCACTAAGACTTCACGGAAATGCTGTTACAAGATCAAAGCCGCGCCCTGCTCCCGGCCGGGCGCGGCTTTTGAGTTTTTCTTCGATACGTCCGCAAATCGTAGCTTTCCTCGCGCCGCAATCGTGGTAAAGTCCCGATTCGCAAATTTTCACTAGCTCGGAGGTGCATTTTTGCTGCACGAAAAAGCGTGGAAATCCATCTTGACGGCGTTTGTGGCGGGCGCAGCCGCACTGGTGCTGGCGGCACAGACCCCGGCGCCTGCCCCCGCCCAGGACACCGGAAACGCGGCGGCGCCGGCACAGGCAGGTGGACAGGGCCGCGGTGGACGTGGGGGCCGCGGACGCGGAGGAGCCCCGGCATATCCGGTGAGGCCACCGGCTGATCCAGCCGTTGTGGCGCGCGGCAGCCAGATCTTCGGCGTGAATTGCAGCTTCTGCCATGGATCCGACGCGCGCGGCGGCGAAGGCGGCGGCCCCAACTTGATTCGCAGCCAGGTGGTGCTCGACGACAATAACGGCGAAGAGATCGCCAAGGTCGTTCTGAACGGACGCCCCGATAAGGGCATGCCCAAATTCGATCTCGCGATGGAAGACATCTCGGCGATCGCTGCCTTCATTCACAGCTTCCCTGTCGGTGGGCGCGCGGCGATCTCGGGCGAGGCCGTCGATCCGCTCGTCGGGGATGCGACGGCCGGCCAGGCCTATTTCAACGGACCGGGAAAATGCGCGACGTGCCATTCGGTTACCGGCGATCTGGCGGGAATCGGGACCAGGATCACCGATCCGCGCGCCTTGCAAGGGGCGATCCTCAGCGGCGAAGCCGGTCGAGGCCGCGGGGTTGCGGCCGATACGAATGCGCCGGTGAAGACAGTCAAGGTCACCGTCGCTTCAGGCGAGACCTATTCGGGCAAGCTCGACAAGATCGACGACTTCCTGGTCTCACTTACGACCGATGACGACATGCACATGACGTTTCCTCGTCAGGGCGATCTGCCGAAGGTCGTTGTGACCAACCCGCTCGAACCTCACCTCGACATGCTCATGAAGTGGACCGACAACGACCTCCACAATCTCACGGCTTATCTGGTGACCCTGAAATGACGAAAACTGGGAAAAAGTGGATTCTTGCACTCTCTCTGTTGCTGGTGCCTGCGGCTCTCGTGGGACAAGGGCTCGATCCGGCTTCGATTCTCAAGCACGCGACAGATTCGTGGCCGACCTATTCTGGCGACTACACCAGCGACCGCTTCAGCACTCTCGCGCAGATCAATTCAAGCAACGTAAAAAATCTCGGGCTTGCCTGGGTAACGCATCTCCCGGCGGGAGCCGGCAATGGCGCAGGGGCTGACGGGTTTGCGGCCTTCTTCGCGGCAGGAGGAACTCCGACAATCGTCGGCGGCGAGGCAGCTGAAGCCGTCCCGGTGGGCGGAGCCGGCGCTGGTCCGCGTCTTTCAGGCGCCGTGCTGCAGGTTAACGGCATTCTCTATCTTTCGGCGCCCGACAACGCCTACGCGGTCGACGCACACGACGGCACCGTGCTCTGGCATTACTTCTGGAAGACCAAGGGCGGCACGCATATCGGCAACCGCGGCATGGCCATGTACCACGACTGGCTCTTTTTCGAAACTCCGGATGACTACCTCGTGTCGCTTGACGCCAAAACCGGCAAGGAGCGCTGGCACAAGGTGATTTCCGATTTTGGCCAACAATATTTCTCCACCATGGCGCCGGTCGTTATCGGGAATCACTTGATCGTCGGCACTGGCGATGACCTCGACGCCCCGGGCTATATGGAATCGGTCGATCCCGAATCCGGCGACGTTCAGTGGACCTGGTACAGCGAACCAGAAAAGATGGGCGACGCCGGCTCCGATTCCTGGCCGAATCTCGACGCCATGCGCCACGGCGGCGCGGGCGTTTGGGTTCCCGGCGCGTACGATCCCGAACTGCATCTTTATTATTTCGGTACGGCGAATCCGACGCCCGCCTTCTCGGCCGCGACACGCGAAGGCAACGATCTTTATACCTCGTGCCTTGTCGCTGTCAATGTCGATACCGGTAAGCTCGCTTGGTACTTCCAATCGTCGCCCGAAGATACCCACGATTGGGACGCAGCGCAAACACCGGTGCTCGTGGATGGAACATTCGACGGCAAGCCGCGCAAAATGCTGCTCAACGCCACGCGCAACGGCTACTTCTTCGTGCTCGATCGCGTTACCGGGGAGCATTTGCTCACTTCCCCGGTCGTGCCGACCCTGAATTGGTCAAGTGGCTTGAACAAGCGCGGAGAACCCGTGCGCAACCCCGAGAAAGACGCTTCGCCCGGAGGTGCGCTGGTTTCGCCCAACTCGGACGGGGTCGTCAACTGGCAGCCGCCAAGTTATGATCCGCAAACGGGTCTGTTTTACCTGCCCACGAGCGAGCCATTTTCGGTGTTCTATCGCACCGAGCCAAATCCCCGCGCCATGCAGGGCCTGAACGGAATTCAGGAACAGCAGGTGGGCGATCTGGGACGCGCCATTGAAGCCATTGATTACAAAACGGGCAAAGTCGCTTGGCGGCACGAATTGCCTTCGAGCGGCGAAGGGGGCGGTGGCGAGACCGGAATGCTGACAACCGCCGGGCACTTGCTCTTCAGCGGTGACGCAGATGGCAACTTCGTCGCGTGGGATCCGGCCAACGGCAAGCCGCTCTGGCACACTCACCTCGGTCAGGTCTCAAGTGCAGCCGAAACCTACACGCTCGAAGGAAAACAGTATGTACTGGTGCTTTCCGGCGACGCGATTTATGCGTTCTCGTTGGGCGATTAGAGTTTGATCGAAGGGGCGTTCGAGAATCGGGCGGCAGGCCTTGGGGAATTGCGGGCCTGCCGCTTATTTTTTGCT
>DATMLZ010000114.1:0-4541 GCA_035569955.1 Candidatus Acidiferrum sp. | reverse complement strand
CTCCCGGAAAGCGCGCTCGCTACGGCATTTTCCCCCAGCTCGGCGCACCGGTCGGCTTCCTTTTTTCCGGTGGCATTTTCTTGCTGCTTTCGAAATGGCTCAGCAACGAACAATTTTTCGCATTCGGCTGGCGCATCCCGTTCCTTGCAAGCTCCGCGCTGGTGCTCGTGGGTCTATATGTCCGCCTCACGATTTCCGAAACGCCTGTTTTCCGCGAAGCACTCCGCCGCCGCGAATCCGTGAGGGCCCCGATGCTCACGGTCTTTCTACAATATCCGCTCGAACTCCTGATGGGCACGATGTCGTCGCTCGCCACCTTCGTTCTTTTCTATCTGATGACGGTCTTCGCTCTCTCCTGGGGCACCACGGCGCTTGGCTTCAGCCGCAACAAATTCCTCATCATGCAACTCGCCTGCATGCTCTTTTTCGCCGTGACGATCCCCATCAGC
This sequence comes from Candidatus Acidiferrum sp., assembly GCA_035569955.1. Lineage (GTDB taxonomy): Bacteria > Acidobacteriota > Terriglobia > Acidiferrales > UBA7541 > Palsa-295. Next base: position 4,092 of record DATMLZ010000114.1, on the reverse strand, counting down.
GGCGCGCTCGCCGAACGCGGCCGCCGCGCCACGCTTGTTTGGGTCACAGTTGGAATTGCGCTTTTCGGACTGGTGCTCGCGCCAATGTTCGCCGCTGGCACGGCTGGCGCCACGGCCATGATGGCCGTCGGACTTTCCCTGATGGGCCTCACCTACGGTCCGCTGGGAACAGTTCTTTCCGAACTTTTCCCCACACCCGTGCGGTACACGGGCAGTTCGCTCACATTTAACTTTGCGGGAATATTCGGCGCGTCGCTGGCGCCCTACGTCGCCACAGGACTCGCAAAAAGCTACGGCCTGCAATACGTCGGCTACTACCTCAGCGCGTCCGCCGTTCTCACGCTTATCGGCCTGGTCGCCATCCGCGAGACAAAAGACACGAAACTTTAACCGCCGGCGATGGCCCCAATAATCATGAATGGCTCTTTACCTGAGGCCACGTCTGACGGCAATAGCGCATCCGGCGCCTCATGCGACAAATCCTCACCGCAGGCGAAAAATCTCAAAAACGCGCGCCGCTCCTTGGTCACATGATCGCGAACGGTCCCGCAGAGCATCGGATAGTTCGCTTCCAGCGCATCAAGCACCGAACGCTGCGTCACGTCGCCGATCACCTCGACCGTCACCTCACTGCCGGTGCGCGCCAGCGTTCGCAGGTGCGCCGGCAGCAAGACGCGAATCATGGCAGAGTCTGCACCTCGACGGACAAAACCGCGGGCAAATTCTGCACGATGGCTGACCAGTTATCTCCGCCATCGGGCGAAATGAACACTTGTCCGCCAGTGGTCCCGAAATAAATTCCGCACGAATCCAGCGAATCGACGGCCATCGCATCGCGAAACACGTTCACGTAGCAATCGCGCTGCGGAAGTCCTCTGGTCAACGCCTCCCACTCGTTTCCACCAGCCCTGCTGCGATAGACGCGCAGTTTGCCTTCCAGTGGGAAATGCTCCGAATCGCTCTTGATTGGCACAACGTAAATCGTCTCAGGCTCGTGCGCATGAACGTCGATCACAAATCCGAAATCGGTCGGCAAATTCCCGCTCACCTCGGTCCACTGATCGCCCCCATTGTCGCTGCGCATTACGTCCCAGTGCTTTTGCATGAAAAGCACGTCCGGCCGCGAAGCGTGCATCGCGATGTGATGTACGCAATGCCCTACTTCCGCCGTCGGTTCGGGAATGTACTGCGAGAAAAGCCCCTTGTTGATCGGCTTCCAGGTTTTTCCGCCATCGTCGGTACGGAACGCGCCCGCGGCCGAAATCGCGATGTAGATCCGTTCCGGATTCCTCGGATCGATCATGATCGAGTGCAGACACATTCCGCCCGCGCCCGGCTGCCAACGCGGGCCGGTCCCGTGTCCGCGTAATCCGGAAAGCTCCTTCCAACTGGCTCCGCCATCCGACGACAGAAACAGAGCCGCGTCCTCCACCCCCGCATAGACGGCCTCTGCATCCGTCACTGAGGGCTCAAGATGCCACACGCGCTTAAATTCCCACGGATGTTGGGTACCGTCGTACCACTGGTGGGTATGCAGAGGCTTCCCGCTCACCTCCGAAACGTCGTAGACGAACTTGTTGCTCTCGCCCTTCGGCATTTCGCCCGGAACTACGGTCACGCCTCCGCCCGGCGTCTCCCACGTTTTCCCTCCGTCGTTCGAGCGCTGAATCACCTGACCGAACCATCCGCTGGTTTGCGACGCATAGAGCCGGTCCGGATCGACCGGCGACCCCTTCATGTGATAAATCTCCCAGCCCGCAAAGAACGGTCCGCTCACTTCCCAATTTTCACGCGTCCCGTCGGCCGTCAGGATGAAAGCGCCCTTTTTCGTCCCCACCAGCACACGCACTCTGCTCATGCGTCTCTCCTATGCGGATTTCTCAAGTCAACGGCGATTTCTAATGCGAACGCCGGGCTCTGCCCGTCGCGTTTCGTGGTCTTGCAGCCTCATCGAACCGCGGCAGAATCGGAGTCCGGTCTCGCACTTCCCAACGTCGCCGTGTCTCGTCGAGGACCGCCGCCCTGTTCTGTTCCATCTGGTCGATCACGGCGCACGGCGCGCCCGTTGCTTCGTGCCGCGCTCCCCAGATCAACAACTCGAGGAGGACCGGAGCGAGATCCATACCCTTTTCCGTCAGCCGGTAATTCACACGCCGCCTGTCGGAGACTTCCGATTCTCTGGTGACAATTCCGGCATCTGTCAGCCGCTCGAGGCGGTCTGCCAAAATATTTGTCGCGATGTCTTCGCCCGACTCCTGGAAATCCTTGAACGTCGCGAGCCCGCGCACCATCATGTCGCGCACGACGAGCAACGACCAGCGGTCTCCAAAGATTTCAAGCGAGATGCTCACCGGGCATCCCGATCTTGGCTTCGAGCTGTGGCTCGGTCGCACCGCAGCAAGCTATCACGATCACTTGCATATCGCAAGTAACCGCACCGCGCGCCATCAAGTCATCGATTGCCGCGAATTCGTGCTGCCCGCTCCTCACGCCAGGAAGGAAATGCCTAATTCTTTACGCTCACCGCCGCATTCTCCGCCGCGATGTGACCGTCATTTGTATCGCGTGCTACCAGTCGTACCTCGTAGTCGCCCGGCTCGACATCAAAATCGAGCTCCAGATAAAACCCGCTCTTGGTCAACTGTTCGAGCGTCGCGTCCGACAGATTCATCTGATCGTCCTTCTGGGTCCCAGCCACATAGTTCCCGTCTCGATCAAAAAGCGCCGCCGCCACCGTGACGTCTTCCGCATTCGCGCCCGCGTTCTTCCGGAAATCCAGATGCGCCACATCGACATCTGCCTTCACCGCAAGTTTCCGCGCTCCGGAAGCGTCCCGCGTCACAGCGGTCTCGAGCTTGATCGGCAGATCGTGTTGTTCGTCTCTCGAAAACAGGGCGTCCGCAATCTCGCGCTTTGAAGCCGCTTCGGGCGATTCGGTTTTCGACGGCGCATAGAATCCTCGCCGCGCCTGCACCGTGTTGCGCGATCGACGCGTCAGATCCACCTTCAAAACGTGAAACTTGCCGTCCGCAGCCAGATTCCCCGGTGAATACGTCAGCAGGTAATAAACCTCCGGCGCCGTCGACATCTCCCGCATCGCGCCGGCAAAATCGTTGTTGCCGCTGATAAAAACGCCGCCGGTGCTTTCGGCAAGATCGGAAAGAACCGCATATTCGGTATCGTGTCCAAATCCGAACTTCGTGAACCGGTCGGGATCCCATTTGTCCACCGGCAAGTCGTTCCTGTCCTTCGGACCGCCACCGAAAACACCCTTTGCATCCAGGGTATTCACCACCACGTTCGAACGAATCGCAAGATTCGTCACATCCGCAAATGTCTGCTCATGCCCGCCATATACAAATCCCGGCGACACAAGAACCACCACGCGCTGTCCCGGCAGAACAGCAAGCCGTCGTACGGTCATACGAAGTCGCTCGAAAATCGTGTCGATTGCAGCTTCGCCCGCAGCGTGCGTTTCAACGGCCCGCGCTTGCGCCTCGCCCTCACCATCGCGAGCCTCCGGCAGACGATCGCACTCGGCGATGTCGGTTGCGGCTACCGCTAGCACGCGGTTCGAATCCTGGCTGACAATTGCATCGGCTTCGGTGTACGTCATCGGCGCGGGACAGGGAAACGATCCGGCCGTCGAAACCGGCCCACCGGCAAACGGATGCGGCTGCAACTTCATCATCGCCTCGTGCAGTTTCTTGCGGTCGCCGGAAAAACCAGTCTGGTCTTGCCCCGAAGCGGTCACGATCGCCACGCGATCGGTCGGTGGTAAAGAGTCCAAATACCGCGCGGCCGCGTTGCGCGTTTGCGCGAGATCCGCAAAATAAAGATGAACGTCGTCAAAAAACAGCGCGATGAATCGTTCCGGCGCAGGCGCCGCTGGACCCCCCGCCGGCTCGGCAATATTCGAACTCTCTGTGCCCGGCGTCACACCCCCATTCCCTCCTGAGGGTGGTGCCCCAGCGAGCGCGCTCTCGGCCGAATCCGGCGCCGCGCCCGTATCGCGCATGGCCGCCGAAGCAACGTTTGAAATCGCGCCGAAAGACGAGACGGTCTGTTCCTTGCCGTCCTGATAAAGTGCGA
>DATMLZ010000113.1:0-2071 GCA_035569955.1 Candidatus Acidiferrum sp. | reverse complement strand
GAAAGGTCTCATCACCATTTCCAAGAAAAATGCTGACAGTATTCGCGTCCTTGTTTACCACGGCCAAATCCGCGAAGCCGTCGCCATTGAAATCGGCGACCGCGATGGCGGTGGGTCCGGCCCCGCTGGGCAGCGTCAAGGTCGGCTCTACGGTAAATGTTCCGTCTCCATTTCCGTGCAGGATCGAAACGGTGCCGGCAGTCTGATTGGCGACGGCGAGATCTACGATCGTGTTGGTGGTGTCCGTCTTGGTGTTGAAAAAACCAGTAGAGATCCAGCTGGGGCCTGCTCCGACGGGGATCGTGGTAGGAGTCAAGAATGTACCAGCGGCAGTGGGATTGCCGTCGTAGAGTGATAGCGTCCCGTCGGTGAAATTCGCGACGACGAAATCCTGAAAGTTGTCGTTATTGAAATCGGCAGTCGCGACAAAGTCGGGATTCGTTCCGGTGGTGACCGTAATGACGGGCAAAGCTGAGTTGGGCGCGGAAGCCGTCGGCGTCTGCGTCGCTACGGAATTGGCGTTACCAACCAGGCTCGAAGAAAACTGCGCCAGCGAAACGGGGAAGCGCTCGCCGACAAAGAACGTCGCAGGCTGGCCATCCTCGGCGCGCAGCAGAACCCGCCGGCCGGCGTGCACGGTCGAAAGAAAATTCGAAAGCGTGGCGGTGGCCCCGGGCAGTGTGTAGAAGAAGGTCGTCTTGCCGCCGCCGAACGCCAACACCGGCGGAATCGAAGACGCCGATCCAAAAACCTGCGTCAGCAAAGCATTCAGTGCCGTGGCGCCGCCCTGTTGTACAAGCTGCGCGGCGTTCGAGGGAATCGAATAAATTGTCGCGGTTTGCGGGCCGGTGATACCGAAGTCCACGTTGTGATTACGGTCCACTTCCATCACTTCGATTTCCAGGATCAGCTCGTCGGGCGGGCGTTGCAAATCTTCGATGATGCCCGTGGCCACCGCGATGGCTTGCGGCGAAGCGCGCATCGTCAGCGTGCGGCTCTTGGTGTCCAAGTCCGTGCGAGTAATGCCGGCGATTTCGCGGACGAGCCGCGACAGCTCGGTCATCTGCTCGTTCGTTTCCGAGGAAGCCAGCAGCACCGTGCGCACAATCGAGACCTCGTAGTCCTTGCGCTTCTGCGGCGTGTCGGGCGCCACAAAAAACAAGCGCTTCGTCAACGGCCTCCAAAATGTGTTGGTCGCACTTCCCAGAACGCGCGTGGCTGTCGCAAAGTCCACACCCTGCAAATCCAGATGCACCGGGACCTGGCGCACGTCCACATCAAAGGCAACTTCGACGCCGAAGCGTTGCGCGATTTCCTGATATGCGGTTTGCGTTTGTCCGCGCAACGGAAAGGATTGCGTGCCAGGACGATGGTCGAGCTGAACGGCCGGCACCAGTACAGGCTCGGCGATGATTTGGCGCGCGCGACTGGGGTCCAGCGCTTCCAGTTCGGTCAGGCGTTCGCGGATCGTGCGGTTCGAAGGATCGAGCTGCATCGCATCGCGCAAGGCATGCAGCGCATTTGCGAAATGGCCGGCAACCGCCTCGCGTTCGGCGAGGTCAACTTTCATTTGCACCACCTGGCCCTTGGCGACGGCCTGCCGCACCAGATATTCGCGGCTGCTGGGGTCCCATTCCACGGCGTCGGAGTAGGCGTCGTAAGCGGCCTGCCAATCGCCGTTCTGCTCGAGTTTCAGGCCTTGTTTGTAGGCTTCTTTGCCCTTCTTCACGTCCTGTTTGCGGGGAGGCGAGGGAAGCTTTTGTTCGCGCGCCGAATTGCCGTTCGGCGCTGCAGGAGTTTGAGTCTGTTGCGTCGCAGCCGAGGATTTCGCGGCGGATTGCGGAGCAGCATTCAAAGACGGTAGGGCCAGCGTGGCCGCCAGTGAAAAAAACAAGGCAATTGCGAGCACCACGGCCCACTCCCGTGAACTCGGCCCGGTTTTCGCGCGGCTTTGTGGCCGCGTGTGGGAATGGTGCGGAGAAGTCATTCAGTTATAAGATGCTATTCTACAGGGAAACGTGAGCAAGCGATTAAGGGCATTGAATTTGCTTGATTTTGCAACACCCCAGCG
>DATMLZ010000112.1:0-29832 GCA_035569955.1 Candidatus Acidiferrum sp. | reverse complement strand
TCTGCTCAGCGGCGACGACAACGTCCGCGAACGTTTTCTTGCTGAAGCCCGTCGCCTCCACGTCAAGGCTGTAGTCTCCCGGCGCCAGGCTCAGAAAATTGTAGGTACCGTCCGCATCGGAGGTGGTCGTCTGCACGTGGCCGGTCTCTTTGCTCGTGAGCGTGAGTTTCGCTCCGGGCACAGCGGCGCCGGTAGGATCCTGCACCGCACCCTGAATCGCAGCCCGATATTGCGCCGGCAAAACCGGTGAAACCAAAAGGGCGATCAGCAGCGGCAGAACAGTCTTGAAGGTGAACTTGATTCTTTGCATCTCTTCTCTCCTGTAAACCAGCGCGCGACATCGCAAGTGACGACCAGTCGCGCATCGGATTCAATTTGAGTTTTGAGTGAGGAAACCAGTGTCAATTGAGGCGGGAGCCGGCTACTTCACACACACGCATGCTGAGTCTCCCCCACCGGAGCGTTGGACCACAGGCTGGGAACCTGACGCAAACACCGAGAGCAAGCTTGAAACCATCAGAAAGAAAAAGGCCTACGGCATTTAGTGCATTTCGGCTGGGTCGAGGCCTTAGGGAATTTCACTGAGGACGCTGTAACTTATTGTCCTATCAGGAGAAGCAAGGATGCCAAAAATGGAAGAGCCCCGCACCGTGGCGAGGCCTCCAACTTTCAGAAAACAGTATATGGCAAAACGGAGCGGCGCGAATTTGCCGCCGCGCTCTAGGCGTAAGTCGACTTCGCACCCATGTTGCGCTCGCGGCGCTCTCGCGTGATGCGCTCGAGATAGCCGCTCTCGCGGAACGTCTGCATCGGATCGTCCGGCAATCCCTTGCCGCGCCGCCACTCGCGGATCGCCGGGCGAACATCGACCCAAAACGCGCCGCGCAAGCATTCTTCGGCGTCCACAAGCGAGCAATCCTTTTGGAAGCTGGCAAGCTGCGATTGATCGACCAGCGCCGCCTTGGCAAAAAGCTCCTGCGCCGTACAAACCGTCTGGATCATTGCCTCGATTTTTCCTTTGAGGTTATGGCTTTGATCTACCATGAAGGCGATGTCCGCCGGTTTTCGCTTTTCGAATGCGTAGGCGTGCAGTTCGTGGAAAATCCGGAACACCTGATACGGATCGATCGAGCCCAGCGTCAAATCGTCGTCAGCGTACCGGCGGTCGTTGAAATGGAAGCCGCCGATCATTCCCTGATGGAGCAACCAGGCGACGATCTGCTCGATATTTTGCGTCGGATAGTGATGCCCCGTGTCGACCAGCACCAACGCCTGCGGTCCAGCCGCCTTGGCGAGCAGCAGAGCCATTCCCCAATCGGCAATATCGGTGTGATAGAAGGCCGGCTCGAACGGTTTGTATTCGACGAGCATCCGTTGCCCGGGCACCATCGTCGAATGCGCTTCTTTGAGCGCCTCCTCGAAATACTCGATACGGCGGCGGATGCTTTGCGAGCCGGGATAGTTCGACCCGTCGGCGAACCAGAGAGAAACGTCGCGCGAGCCAAGTGCCGCCGCGATTGCGATCGAGTCGCGGACGTGATCAAGCGCTTTCCTGCGGACGTCTGCGTCGGGATTTCCGAACGACCCGTACTTGTATTCCTGATCCTGAAATAGGTTGGGATTGATTGCGCCCGCGCGGATGCCGTATTTCTGCGAGATCCGCTTCACCTCTGGCGCACCGGAAACACCCTCGGGCACATCCCACAATACGTGAAGCGCGAGAGTCGGGCACGCGCCCGTCACTGCATGGACCTGCGCAGCGTCGCTAAATTTTTCTTCGATCGAAGTGGCGGCGGCCGCCTGGATGAATTTGCCGAATCGAGTGCCGGTGTTTGCGAAGCCCCACGAAGGCAGCTCAATCTGGAGCTGGTCCAGAGCCCTGCCGATGATTTCTGCTTGTTGGTCTTTCACATCGCCCCCTTATTGAGGGTGGAATTCTAATCCAACTTCGGGAAATTGCACCTAAAGCCCGAGACCGGGCGTCATCGACTCCTCGAACGCGTTTTCGACGATCCCTTCGGCGAATTGCGAAACAGCATTCAATTTCACACCGATGGACGCGTTGAAATCCCCGGCGAGCGCCGCAAGCTGGATCGCGCAATTCCCCACGGTGGAACTTTCCGCCGAGCCGACAACGACTTCGAGTCCGGTCTTTTCGCGCGTCAAGCGATTGAGCAAATCGTTTTTGCCGCCTCCGCCGACGATGTAAAGCTTGCGAATCTTTTTCTTCGTGATCGCCGCCGCATCTGCGAGCACCTGCGCATAGCGATGCGCAAGACTGTGCAGCACGACGTTTGTCATGCGCGCGATGCCCTCGCGCCCGTTGGAAAGAGCGCCGTAGCCAGCTTGCGCGCGCCGCGCGTTGATGACGGCGGGCAAATTCCCCGGCAACAGAAACTCCGGATCATCCACATCGATCACGTGATCGGGCTCCGGAAGCGCCGCGCACTCCTTGATCAATTTTTCAAGATCGATTTCGTAGCCCTGCTGTGTCCAGTATTCGATGCACTGGCGAAGCAGCCACATGCCGTTCACATTCTTGAGGAAGCAGGTCTTGCCGCCCACGCCGCCCAAGTTGGTGAAGTTGCCCTCGCGAGCTTCGTTCGTCGCGCACGGCGAATCGAGCAGCGTTCCGACAAGCGACCATGTTCCTGAACTGATGAACGCCCAATCGCTGCCATCCGCTGGAATTCCGGCGATCGCGGACGCCGTATCGTGGCATGCCGGCACGATGAGCTGCGTTTCGCGCAACGCCGGCAACGCGGCCAGCGAAGACTTCAACTTTCCCACCACCGAACCGGGTGCAACGATTTTGTGTGTTGCTTTCGGATCGAGCCCAGTCGCCCGAAAGATTTCCGCGCACCAATCATGCGTCCCGAGCCCAACCAGTTCCGAGTGTGTGACGTTCGTATATTCGCAGACGGCTTCGCCGCCGAGTTGCTGGGTTACGTATTCGGGAATTTGCAACCACGGCAGATGCTCATCGATGCCGTCGGCGCGGTCGGCGTAAAGCTGATAGATCGTGTTGATGCGGTGGAACTGAATTCCGGTGAGTTGATAGAGACGCTCGCGCGATATCGCTTTGTGAACCTGTTTGGCCGATTCGACCGTCCGCTCGTCGCGATAGCAGAATGGTTTTCCGAGCGCCCCGCCGTCCCCCTCCACCCGAACGTAGTCGACGCCCCATCCATCGACGCCGATCGAAGCAATCCCGTCGTCGGCAGCCTCAGCGCAAAGCCCGATTCCCTTTTCGATGCCTTCGCAAACCCGATCGATATCCCAATACAACCGCTTGCCGACGGCCACCGGGCCGTTGGGAAACCGATGTATGAGTTGCAGGTTGGGATTTCCGCCGTTCCAGCGCAGTAGGGAGACACGGCAACTCTCGCCGCCCAAATCGACCGCCACGAGCGCCTTCTTGTTCACGAGCTCTCCCGAGCGTTTTCCTTCTTCATCCACCCCATCCGACTTCGTCCCCGTTTCCCACGAGCGCCCGCCATCTTTAAATTAACGCAGGAACGCGTCGCTCAAGCCTCCGTCCACGGGGATGATGTGCCCGGTCGTGCATCGCGAGTAGGGACCAGCAAGAAATAAGAGTGCCTGGGCGCAGTCGTCCGGATCGATCGCCTGATGCGTGAGAGTCCGCTTTGCGTAAAACTCCGCGAGCTGCATTCTGAGCTGATCGTCGGTGGAATTGGGATCAAAGCTGATTCCATATTTCGTCAACGAAGTAATGACGCGATCGCGCGGGAACATCGTCGAACCTTTCACCACGGTTGCGGGGCTAATTCCGTTCACGCGAATCTTCGGCGAGAGCACGATGGCGAGCTCGCGAACCAAATGATTTACCGCCGCCTTGCTCACATCGTACGCTTCGCTACCCTTTTTCGGCACGACGGCGTTCGCCGAGCTCGTGAGCACGATCGAAGAATCCAGGTCCTGATCCTTTAGAATCTTGGCGGCCTCATCGGTCAAGCGGTGATTCGCCGTGACGTTGATATCGAGCGTAATGTCCCATTGCGCGTCGGTGATGATTCCATCGGCGGACGAAGGGAAAATCGCGGCAGTATTGATGAGGATATCGATTCCGCCGTATGTCGCAATCGCCTCGCGCAACGCTTTTTTGATCGTGCCTCGTTCGCGAATATCGATGGTAGCCGAGATCGAAGCCTCTTTGCCGACGATCTTTTTTGCGGCCTCGGACGTCTTTTTGGCCTCCTCGGTATCCCGATCCGCTACGACGATGTGCGCCCCGCGCCGAGCGGCAAGCTGCGCTGTCGCACGGCCAATGCCGTTTCCGCCGCCGACCAAAACCGCAACGCGGCGGCTCAACTCCTTCTCCGGAGGCCGCCGGCGGATCTTCGCTTCTTCAAGCGCCCAGTATTCGATGCGGAACGCTTCGGAGGGCGGCAGCGCCACGTAATTCTCGTGCACCGTGAAAGCGTCGGTCTTCGCTGCGCGCCCGGCCTGCGGCAGCTCCTTCGGCCGAGCACCGGACGAAAGCGCCGTCGCGCCTTCCATCACGTGAATCGCGTTCGTATAGAACTCGCCCGTGATTCGAGCTTCGGTTTTGTCCTTAGCGAAACTGAACATTCCGATGCCAGGAACGAGCACGACCGTCGGATTCGGGTCGCGCATCGCCGGTGATTCCGGCCCGGCGAACGATTTGTAATATTCCGCATATTCCTTGCGGTAAACCTTCAGTGCCTCGTCAATCGTCTCGCGCAAGCCTTCCAGGCTCGCGGCGGGCTTCCAGGCCACAAACAGCGGCCGAATCTTGGTCCGGATAAAGTGATCCGGACAGCTCGTACCCAAATGCGCCAGCCTGGCCACGTCGGCCGAATTCACAAATTTCTCCACTTCGGGCAAATCGTTGAAGTGCCCGATCAGTCGCGTCTGGACCGAGACGCGGCCGCGGATATAAGGAAAGATATCAATCGCCAGTTCGCGATGATTCGGCAGCGTCTCGGAAACCTGTCCGCCGAAAATCTTATTCCCCTTTTTCTCTACATGCTCCATTACGAATTGCCCGAGCTGGTCGATGATCGTAACGGTATTGACGTAGCATTCCCGCTGCGTGTTGCCCCATGTAAACAGGCCATGACCGCCAAGCACGATGCCGTCGCACCCGGGGTTATCCTCAACGGCTTTGCGCAGCATCATTCCCAATTCAAAGCCGGGCCGCTGCCACGGCAGCCACACGAGCTTGTGGCCGTACTGCTTGTTGAACTCTTCCATCTTCTCGCGACCGTTCGCGGCCGCGGCCAGCGCGATTCCCCAATCAGGGTGCAAGTGGTCGATATGTTCGAAAGGCAGGAATCCGTGCAGAGATGTGTCGATCGACGCGGCTACCGGGTTCTCCCCAAACGTGCACATCGGATACATCCCGACCATCTCATCTTCAAACTCGACGCCGCGATAGCGGCGTTCGAGTGAATGGAGCTTTTTCAAATAGAGAGTGGCAAAACCGCTGCGCTGGATGCTCCCGATATCGCCGCCGCTCCCTTTGATCCAGAGCACGGTCTGGTCGCTGTTATCGAGGGGGTCCTTGCAGGTCAGCTTGGAGCTGGTGTTGCCGCCTCCGAAATTCGTGATCCGCAAGTCCGAACCGAGCAGGTTCGAGCGGTACCGCAACAGGTCCGGTCCATCCAACTTTTCAGCGGCTTTATCGTCCCAGCGGTCTTCCAAATAGCGCAGCTTCTCCAGCGTCTTCATATACGAACTGTTCCTCTCGTCTCGGGGGCGTCTTCCGGCTCCACTCTGGGGAGAATCATTTTGTGGCAGCAGGAAACATTACTCACGAACCGGTGAGATTGCAATAGCGCACTTTTTCCATTCCCGAAACGCAGCCCTCGGAAAGCCTCCCATTCTAATGCGCATCGCGCACCACATGTCAATTCTTCGCCCGGGTGCCGCGAGCATCATCTTGGTCGCTTACTTTGCGCTGCGCCGTTTCTTTCAGAAATACTCAGTACGACATTTAGGCCGCCAAACACAGGCATCCGAGCGCGATCGCGCACGCGCTCTCACGATCAGTCACGCGATAGGTGGACTAGCTTACCGACCGCTTGCGTCCACGCAAAATCTTGATTTAGTCTTTCTAATTTCAATAGAGAATCGTTTTAAAATTTCTCTTGACATCGTTCTGCGCCCGGTTGTACTTTCCTGCCACGAAATCTGCTAGGGGTGGGGAATACGCATTATCAAGCAACCGTAGCTTCTGATTTGACCCTGGCGGAAAGTGGGCGCGTGTCAAGAGTTCCTCGTCGCGTAGGTACTCGTGGTTTGTCTCACACCCAACCGGATACTTTCCGGAAGCCGCAGGTTCATTCTTTCCCGGTCTTCCAAGCCTTGCCGCTTTGCTCCCAGAAGCAGTCCAACCAACTCAGCGGGGCCGAGTCCAAGGTGAACCGACCAACTGACGTCCAACGAGCAAGTCTAAGGAGCGAGAAGATGCAGATAGCAGAAGGGGTGGTCTTCAGAGAGGGAGCGGGGTTACGGCGGCCATGGTACCTCTTGGCCGTTGTGGTTCTTCTCTTAGGGGTGTCTGCGCCGCGCTTGGCTGCCCAGTCGAACGCCGGCCAGATCACCGGTATCGTCGTTGACCCGTCTGGCGCCGTGATCGTCGGGGCAAAAGTCACGCTCACAAATACGGTCAGCGGAGCGCAGAGAGAAGTCGTCACGGGATCCTCGGGCGAGTTTATTTTCCCCGACACGCTCACCGGTTCCTACCAAGTGACCATTGACCAGGCTGGCTTCCAAACCTATACGCAGAAGGATATCTCACTGGCCGTCGGCGAAATACTTTCGTTGCACCAGATACAGCTGAGTGTCGGCAACGTCAGCACGGAAGTCACGGTGGCAGCGAGCGAAGTGCACGTCGAAACCGACACTTCCGAGCACGCCAACCTGGTTAACTCCGCACAGATGACCGACATTACCGTGAAGGGCCGCAACTATATGTCCTACGTGGCTCTGCTGCCCGGCGTGACCAACACTGCGCCCGGCGGCGGCGACGCTCCGGGATGGGGCAACAGCGACGGCGAGACGATCAACGGCGGTAACAATACCGTCGTCGTCATGCTCAACGGCATACCCAGCCAGGACGACGGCAACAACACCCTCAACGCCTATCTCGCTCCCAGCGCGGATGCCATTCAGGAAATGCGCGTTCAGACAAACGTTATGAACGCTGAATTCGGCTCCCGCAACGGAGGATCGGTCAACGTTATCTACAAGACCGGTACCAACCAGTTCCACGGCGAGCTGTTCGACTACGACCGCAACGGCATGTTCAATGCCAATACCTTCTTCAACAAGCAGTCGACCAACAGCTACATCGCCCATCATCCGCCGCACTACGATTACCAGAACCCCGGCGGCACCTTCGGAGGGCCTTTCTGGGTTCCCGGACTTAACTTCAACAAGAACCGCGACAAGCTATTCCTCTTCTTCTCGGCGGACATCCTCAAGCGCAACGTCCCGACGACCGGAAGCGGCACGCTGTCGACGACCCCGACCAACCTCACGGTTCCAACCGTTGAGGATCGCTTGGGCAATTTCTCGGCCGACGTTGCTGGCGCGCCGGCGGGCACGGTCGGAAACACGGGCACAATTCCAGGCATCGCCATGTGGTGCCCCGGTAACGAATCCGGCGGAGCCGCCGCACAACTCAGCGCGGCGCAAGCGGCGAACATCACGGCCGCCTGCCCGGCGAACGCTGCGGTATCCGCTCCATGGGGAGCCACGGCCGGTAAGAGCGCAGCTCTGAACCTGTTCCCGCTGCCAACCTGCAATAGCTTTTCGGATCTGTACAACAATGGCGTCGCCGGCACCGCAAACCCGGGTCTGAACATCCCTGCTTGCGGTACGACAGCCAGCGGTTACACAAACGGCTACAACTTCCAGCAGCTATTGATCGCCAAGCTGCCCCGCAGCGACTACGTGCTTACGGGACAGTACTACATCTCTAAAACCGAGCTCTGGACCGTCGACATCACCAAGGACTATCAGTGCACGTGCGGTGGCAACTTCCTTGGCGGCAGCGGCTGGCCGTCCCAGTTGCTCACTGACTACAACATCCACGGCGGCGCTGCATCGTCCGACTTGGTCTCGACGATCAAGCCAAACCTCGTGAATGACCTCATCATCGGAACGACTCGCGCCCTGCAGACGGTCAATCCGGATAACGCGGCGATTTCCGACAAAATCAACATTCGCAACAACGTCGGCCTCGGCCCCACCGTTCTTCCGGTCATATTTCCGGATCCGAACTCTCCTTTCGGCAAGAGCGCGCAGTCCAAGTCAGCCAACCCGTATGACTATCTGCCGAAAATGGCCTTTAGCGGCGGCAACAACTTCAACAACCCCGTTTCCATCGTGGAAGACGGTCGCTGGCCGTTTTTCGGCACCGACACCCACTACCTGGTCAGCGATCAGTTGACCTGGATCAAGGGTGCCCACGCCATCAAGGGCGGGTTCTACTGGGAGAAGGTTTCCCGCAATGGCCCGTCGGGCGGCGGCGGTGGAGACTGGAGCGGCAATATCAACTTCGGTCAGTCGAGCACCAACCCGTTTGACATCGGCAATGGATTTGCCAACGCGTACTACGGCATTTTCCAGAGCTACGACGAAGAAAGCGATCACCCGCTCGGTTACGACCGGTGGCACAGCGAGGAGTGGTTCATCCAGGATACCTGGAAGGCCACGCGCCGTCTCACGCTCGACTTCGGCGTCCGCTTCGGACACCTGAATCCGACGTATGACACGGTCGAAGTGGCTGATTTCCAGCCCGGAACCTACCAGGCGTCGCAGCAAGCGCCGCTGATTCAGCCTTGCTTGGTCGGTGGCCAACGCATGGGCTGCTTTGGCGCAAAGAACTACACCCAATCCGCGATCGGTGATTTCGTTCCGACGACCGATTCAACCGTCTTTCCGTTCCAGGGCATGAAGGCGTTTGCTCCTCGGCAAACGGTCGTTGGCACTCCTGGAATCAACATCGGACCGCGCTTCGGCTTTGCCTATGACCTGTTTGGCAACGGCAAAACCGCAATTCGCGGCGGATACGGCATGTTCTACAACGTGTTTGGTACGGTCGATACGGTCGGCGGGCTTGTGCTGCAACCGCCGCCTCCCTCCGTGCTTGCCACGCTGCCCTTGCCTTCAACCAATCGTCAGCAACTCGTGATCACGCCGTCCGTGTTCAACACCACGCTCCCGCTGATGCTGCAAAGCGGCGCGCAAACGTTCCTCGCGCCGCAAGGTGTTACGGGGTTGCCCAACAGCTTCAAGTCGCCTGCCACATACGCTTGGAACCTCGGCGTTCAGCGCGACATGGGCCACGGTTTGCGTCTCGACGTTTCTTACGTCGCCAACCTAAACCGCCACAACACCAGCACGCTCAACTTCGAGCAGTTGCAATATGGTGCCGCCTTCGCTTGCAATGGCGGAACCTATGCGGCGTCAACCGGCTGCGCAACCGGCTACAAGTATCAAGACCCGACCAAGGGGACCGGGACGATCCTTCCGGCGCAGTTCCTCGATTACGCGTCGGCTTATCCCGGTTACACGGGTCTGAGCGAGATGTACGCGAACCTCAACTCCAACTACAACTCGCTGCAGATGCAGATCACCAAGCGGTTTGGCCGCACTTTGACCATGAACGCTTCCTGGACTTGGTCGAAGGTCATGGCCTGGTCTCAGAGCGCTCCGAGCACAACCAGCCCAACTAGCAACGATCCAATCTGCAACCAGCCGTTCGCCATCACGGGCGTCTGCATCCCGGTCAGCCTTGCGCGCGCGGTGGACTACAACGACGCAGGCAATCACAAACACAATATTGTTACCAACTTCACCTACCACATTCCCAGCCTCCACGTTGACAACGCCATCTTGAAGCAGGTTGTCAACGGATGGGTTCTTGAGGGAACGTATGAATACGTCTCTGGTGCACCAGCGCTCGTAGGCGAGAGCACATCAAGCGACAACCTGAACGGCAGTTGCGGCAGCTGCAACGTCGGATTTGGGACTCGCGTGAATCTGGTCTCCGGCCAGAACGCGTACTTGAAGTCTGGCAACAACGCTCAACAGTGGCTCAACATCAACGCCTTTGCCCCTTCGACCGGCGGTCCCGGAGTTTGCAACGGCGTCTACACCAATTGCGGCTGGGGCAATTCCGGCGGATTCAATTACATCGGCTTCCCCACCGACAACCTGGATGTTTCGCTGTTCAAGGACTTCCAGCTTGGCAAGAGCGAAGCGCGGAAGTTTGAAATTCGGTGGGAAACCTACAACACTCTGAACCACACCGAATTCAGCGGCTTCTCCTCGACCACGATCAACGTTTCGAGCACCGGTGCACTGGCCAACACGCCTGGCTTCGGTCTGGCCAACGCGACGCAAGCGCAACGCATCATGGCGCTCGCGGCCAAGCTCGAGTTCTAACCTTTAACCACCGGGACTCGCCGAAAGGCGCTTCTCGGTGCAACAATGGAGCGGCAAAAAGGCGGTGGGATCGAAAATCCCGCCGCCTTTTTTGTTTCACTTCCTAATTCTTTCTCAGCTGCGACTTCGTTCTATCGTTACGCTTACCTTGTCGCCCCCCGCGTCCCGGATGATTTTTCTCGGGCCAACGCACGCGCAGGCGCCAGCAACGCCAAATTAGAAAGGCGATTGCGTAAACAGGAGACGTTCGCCTTGAGAAATGTCACCAGCAACTATAGGGAGGCGCCCCGAGGCATTTTTCCGCCAATCGCAAGTCACAAACCATGTTTTCTGATCGAAACCGTATGGGGCAGGTGGCAACCGCACGCGGGAACTTCAGAAATCCAAACTATCGATGTTGGACCGGTTGATGATGAGGGGAGCCCCGAGAATGATCTGGTCGCCCTGAATATTCAGCGTGCCGAGCCGGCCGGCCTGAATCGATGTCGAGCCAGAGGGGATCTTCTTATTCGCGAGCAGATAGCCGGCGTAAACCGTCGCGTACCCCAGATCGTGCGTGTTCCAAAGCACAACCGTCTGCACGCTGCCGTCATGCACGTAGGGCTTGCAGATACTTGGCAGCGAAAGACCTATGACGTCAACGTCCTTGCGGCCCGACTGGCGAATCGCTTCCCCCGAGCCCGGCACCGCCGGCGCCGAAATCGCCATCACAAGCTTTACGTCCGGGTAGACCTTGAGAATCGTTTGTGTCTGCGAGAACGCTTTGTCGCGATCGTCGTCGCTTGGGAGAATCGTCGCGAGCTGCAATCCGGGATACTTATCCGCCATGCGTTTTTTGATGAACGCAATCCATTGATTTTGATTTTCGGCGCTCAATGCGCCCGTAATGATCGCGAACTGGCCCTTTCCGCCGAGCAGGCGTGCGGCTTCGTCGGTGAGCGTATTCGCGATACCTTCGGGCGTGGCTTGGTTCACAAAATAATCGCGCGCGGCGGGCTCGGCGTCCGCGTCCCACGTGAGCACGCCAATGCCATGCTGGCGCGCCTTACGCAAAACCGTCGAAATGCCGCCCTTGTTTTCGACGGCCACGGCGATTACGTCCACCCCGCGCGTAATCCAATCTTCGACGACTTCGTTCTGACGCGCCGCATCGAGGCTCGTCGGTCCGTCCCAGATCAAATCAACGCCGAGTTCCTTGGCGGCCTCTTCTGCGCCCGTGCGGCAGCTGACGAAATACGGGTCGCCCTTCGCTTTCGGCATCATTGCGATGGTGAGCTTGTGGCCGCCGGGTACAGCGGCGAGTGCGCTCGACGGCACGGCGCTTGCGCCGGCGGCGGTCGCGCGGAAAGAGCGCACCAGCCACACATTCGTCGCGGCTACGAGCAAGGACCCGACCATCACCGCCGTGCAGATCGCGGCAACTTGACTGTTCTTCACCGAATCAGCGTCCTCCAGATGGGAAAGCTCAGAGCGCTCGGCAGAAGATACCAGAATTCGCCTGCCACGTGTGCGCAACCAGTGCGCGCTCAGCACGATTACCAGCAGCGCACCGGTCAGCACGCCTGTCAGTTCGGAAGGCAGCGCGGCAAGCTGGATCCCGTTTTGCAGCACGGAAAGCGAGAAGAGCCCGAGCAGCGTGCCCCATAGCGTTCCACGCCCTCCAAATACGGACGTGCCGCCCAAAACGACGGCTGTAATTGCGTAAAGCTCGTAGCCGGTGCCGGTATCGGCGCGCGTCTGCCCCAGATGCGCCACGAAAACAATCGCCGCGATGCTCGAGACCAGTCCGGAAAGGACGTAAACAAGTCCAATACGCCGTTGTACAGGAATGCCCGCGTAGCGCGCGCCGCTCGCCGTGAATCCGATCGCGTAAAGCGCGCGGCCAACCGTCGAGCGATGGACCAGCACGAAATACGCGGCGAAAATGAGCAAAAAGAGTGGCAACTGCGCGGGAACGATTCCCCAGAAATATCCCTGCCCCCAAAACAGGAATGAACTCGGAAAATCCGTGTAGTTCACCGCGCCGTGCGTGATCCCCTCAGCGATCCCGCGAAACATCGAATACGTGCCGAGTGTGACGATCAGCGGCGGCAGGTCGAATCGCGTGATGAGCGCCGCGTTCAACGCGCCGCCTGCAAGTCCGGAGAGAAGCGCGATGGCCGCGGCCGTCGCGAGTGAGACGTGAAGATCGTGCCAGGCGCCGGCAAAAATCACGGCGGAAAGCCCCATCATTGATCCGACCGAAAGATCGATTCCGCCCGTGAGAATTACGGAAGTCTCCGCAAGAGCAAGCAATCCCAACTCGACGCTGAATCGCAGAATTTCGAAGAAGTTTGCGGCGGTGAAAAAATTGCGAGCGATCGCCGCGAAGATAGCGATTTGCACGATCAGTGCGAGCAGCAGATACTGCTCGCCGTTGGGCGAAAAACGCGCCCGCCAGGATCTAGACTCTGTGCGCGGCAAGGCCGGCTGCCCGCCTTTCGGCGCGGCTGCGCAGCGCCTCGATCACAATCGCCGCGATAATCACGACGCCCTGCAGCGCCTGCTCCCAATACGCGCTCGTGCCCAAAAAGGTCAGCGCCGGTCCAATCGCGCCAAGCAGGATCACGCCAAGCACAGTTCCGGCGATGCTGCCGCGACCACCGGTAATCGCGGTTCCGCCCACCACCACGGCCGCGATCACTTTCAACTCGAGGCCGAGTCCGGCGTTGCTGGGAATCTGGTTAAAACGGACCGAATTGAAAACCGCTGCAAACCCAGTGAGCGCACCGGTGAACAGAAAGACTAGAAAAACCAGTCGGTGCGTATGAATCCCGGCTACGCGCGCCGCCTCTGCGTTCGATCCGGTCGCGTATATCGCGCGCCCGGCGGCAAGGTGTCGTAGTCCCCATGCCGTCGCGCCCACAAGAGCAACAGCTGTCGCGAGCGCCGCAATCGGATAGGTCGATTGCGCGAGGCCGAACCATTGGAAACTCGGCGGCAAGTCAGCGATCCATGCGCCTTGGGTGGCCCAACGGAGACCATCGCGCAAAGCCGTCATCGTGGCGAGCGTGACGACGATCGACGGAATACGCACGTAGGCGACGAGCGCACCATTCAGTGCGCCGAGAGCAGCGCCGATCGCACACGCACCAAGGCAGACGACCAACATCGGCGCTCCCGCTTTGGCAATCACACCGGCGGCGACACCACAGAT
Source organism: Candidatus Acidiferrum sp. (assembly GCA_035569955.1). Taxonomy (GTDB): domain Bacteria; phylum Acidobacteriota; class Terriglobia; order Acidiferrales; family UBA7541; genus Palsa-295. The sequence continues at coordinate 16,193 of DATMLZ010000112.1, read as the reverse complement.
AGCGAAAATCGAGCCGACCGACACGTCGATCTCGGCCGTCAGGACCACCAGCGTCATGCCAATGGCAACGACCAGCACCGGCATGTTCGACAGGAAAAGATCAGCGAGATTTTCATGCGAGAAATAAGACGGTGCAGCGAACGCCAGAACTGCGGCGAGCACGGCGATTGCTATCGCCACCGAAATTTCCTGGCTGTATCGCTTCATGCGGGTTCGCTCACGTAATCAAGCCACCTCTTCTGACCGAGTGTGGCCAAACGCCAGCGACAGGATCTTGCTTTGTGTCGATTCTTCGCGAGAAAGAATCGCGGCAACCGTGCCGTTGCGCATCACAGCGATACGGTCGCTCATACCGAGAATTTCCGGCAGCTCGGACGAAATCATGATCACGGCCATGCCACGCTCGGCTAATTCAACCATCAGGCTATGGATTTCCGATTTCGAACCGACATCGACGCCCTGTGTGGGCTCATCGAGAATCAGGATTTTGGGATTCGTGGCAAGCCAGCGCGAAAGTGCGACTTTTTGCTGGTTTCCACCGGAGAGCGTACCAGCGGTCGCATGAGCCGAGGACGCCTTGATTCGCAGTTGATGTATGAAACGGTCAGCAAGTTCGTCTTCTTCGGATGAATCGATTAGTCCCGCGCGTGCAACTGCCTTCAGGTTCGCAAGGCTCGTGTTCGCGGAAATTGGCATCTCGAGCACGACACCGTGCTTGCGCCTGTCCTCTGGAACATAGGCGATCCCGTTGCGGATGGCGTCCGCCGGAGCGCTCACGCGAACGGCCTTGCCGCCCAGCAGAATTTCGCCCGAATCCGCAGGCGTAAGACCAAAGATGGTTTCGGCCAGCTGCGTGCGCCCCGAGCCAACCAGCCCCGCGATTCCGAGAATTTCTCCCTGGCGCACTTCGAGCGAGACGTTACTCACACCGGCTGCACGGCTCGAAACGCCATGAAGGACAAGAGCGACTTCTCCCCTTCGCACATCGCGCTTCGGGAAAACGGAGTTCACTGCGCGGCCGACCATTAGCTGGATCATCTGAGCTCGATCGCATTGGCGGGCGTCGCGCGTCGCGATTGCTTCGCCGTCACGCAACACCGTGATTCGGTCCGCGATTCGGGCGATCTCTTCGAGGCGATGCGAAATGTAGATGATGCCGACGCCCTGCGATTTCAACTCGGCGATCACTTTGAAAAGGCTTTCGACTTCGCGATCGGTGAGTGAAGCCGTGGGCTCATCCATGATAAGGATTTTCGCGTTGGCGCCGATTGCTTTGGCAATTTCGACAATCTGCTGTTCGGGCATGCTCAACGTGCTGGCCAGGCGGCCTGGATCAATCAACGCGCCAGCCCGCGCAAGCAACTCGCGCGCGCTCTCTCCCCGCGCTTTCCAATCCACGCGGCGCCGACCGTCCCCCTGCTCGAGCGCGAGCGCGATATTTTCGGTGACCGTAAGATGAGGAAACAGCGAAGGTTGCTGATAGATCGCCGCGACGCCAAGCGAGCGCGCGAGGCTCGGATTGTTGTGCGCGACGGCATGGCCTTTGATGACGAGGGCCCCTGAATCGGCTGTGATCGCTCCCGTCATGACCTTGATGAGTGTTGACTTGCCAGCGCCGTTTTCGCCGATAAGCGCATGAACCTCGCCGCCCTGCAGATCGAACGAGACGCCCTTCAGCGCACGTACGCCCTCGAAGGATTTTGTGATCGATTGCGCGATCAGGATGGGGGTGGGCAATTTTGGAATCCTATTACGCCGTTCATACGTCAAAAATAAGGCGGCGAGAACGTGCCGATCGGGGTTCCCCGCGCCGCCCAAAGATTGTATGATTCAAAGACCGTGGCGAATCGGGCCTCGAACGACCGGCGCGCAACGGCTTATTTTACATGGATTTGAGACGATACCGACCGATGAGACTCTCCTTGGGAAGACTAGCCGCAATCGTATCTGTAGGGTGTGTATTCGCCTTTAGCGCGACGCTTCTAAAGTCGCAGACCGCAACACCGCCTGCGGCTTCGGCGCCCGCCGTCAACAATACCCCGGGAGACGAATGGCCCGCCGGCGATGGCAAAGCGACTTTCCTTCAGATCTGCTCGAACTGCCACAGCCCCGAAAACGTGATCGGCAAAAATCTCAGCTCGGACGGCTGGACAGACCTGCTTAACCGTATGATCCAATTCGGCGCGACCGGCAGCGACGACCAGTTCAGCGCGATCCTGGATTACTTGAGCACGAATTTCGGGCCGGCTCCGCCCAAGATCAACATCAATAAGGCCACCGCCATGAATCTGCGCAATTGGATCGGCATGGCCCAGAAGCAGGCCGAGGCGCTTGTGGCTTACCGCACGGCGCACGGCGATTTCAAGACGCTCGACGACGTGAAGCAAGTGCCCGGCATCGATACGAAGCTGCTCGATTCGGTCAAGGACAGCCTGACTTTTTAATTCATTTCACCAGAGGCCAAGCCATCGACTCCGGCACGGAGTTCTCTGCGCGGACCGAAGCCCAGTATTCGGCTTCCAAGCGGCCCTTCGCGGGAAGCCAGCGGTAACCGGGCACTCCGAAAAGACTGCCGCGCTCGATCATCTGGCGGCGCGTTTCAGGAAATGGCGAAACTCCGAATTCCATTCCCCTTGTAATCGTCTTGCCGTTCCATGGCGGAATTCCGCGGCTGCAGTTCTCTTCCCAGATTCCGAGCCATGGAAAATCCTTTTGCTTCCACACGTATCCGATCGCCACTTTGAGCGACGGCGAGAAGGCGGTGAAGTATGCATGTTCGCGATCGGGTGACATCAAGTGCGTTGTGAACGCGCCTGACACCGATGAACTGTTGTATACGCGCAGATCGCAGGATCCGCCGTTCTTGCCGGGCCCATTGGGCCACTCGAATTCGGAGCCGGCCTGCAAATAAGCCGCCGTTCCAAAATCGCCCTCGAATACTTTTGAGTGTGTGGCCGACGCGCGGAATTCGGTCGTCCCGCGCGCAAGAAATGGCGGGCCGAGCGTGACGTGCTGGGTCCAACCAATCGGACGATCAAATGACGCAAGACTTTCGATCTTTTCGAGGAATCGCACGTTCGAGCCGTGGAGTTCGATCCTGCGTTCAAAGCGAATCTGCGCGATCGGAAGCGTTGCGCGCATAACGAGCGCTCCGGCCGGCTCGCTGATCTGGTACGGCGCGACCGAGCCCTCGCCGTGTACGCCGATCCCAGCGGCAAACTCGTCAGGAGACGGCCCGCCGAAAATATCGAGGCAGAGATTGTGGCCCATGATGCCCGAGAGCAATTGGTTCTCGGGATCGTCGCCGTATTCGGGATTCTTTGTTTTGGAGAACGTTGAAGGCTCAATCGAGGGCCAAGGCGGCGTCCAGAGCGGATTCACACCGGACTGTTTGTCGAGAATTTCGGCGACGTGCCCGCCTTCTTGCGTCACCGTGACGCGAATGTGGTCGTTTTCAACCGAAGCGGCACGACGGTTGCGGTAGGTGGTCGGCAAATTTTCCTCACGCCCGCCTAGGACAATACCTTTTCCCACTGTTTGGTTTTTGCGGATTTGAGCACGGCATCGGTGACATAGTCTGTGGCAAGACCGTCGCGGAAAGTGGGCGCGGCTTCTTTGCCGTGTCCGACGGCTCCGAGGAAGTCAGCAACCTGGTGAATGAACGTGTGCTCGTAGCCGATCTGCAAGCCCGGGACCCACCAACGCTTCATATAAGGATGGTCGCCGTCGGTGATGTGAACACTCTTCCACCCCCGCAAGCGGCCTTCATCGCGATGATCGAAATACTCGAGGCGGTGCAGGTCGTGCAGATCCCACGAAGCAGATGCCTTCTCGCCGTTGATTTCGAGAGTAAAGAGGGCTTTGTGACCGCGCGCGTAACGCGTCGCTTCGAAAAGCGCCATCGAGCCATTCTGGAAGCGGCAGAGGAACGCGCTGGCGTCATCAATGCCGACAGCTTGTACCTTGCCGGTCAGATTGTGCTTGCGCTCCTTGATGAACGTCTCGGTCATCGCGGTGACCTCGGTAATCGGGCCGTTGAGGTACATCGCCATATCGATGTTGTGAGCAAGCAGATCGCCGGTCACCCCGCTGCCTGCAACTGCAACGTCGAGCCGCCACAGGCCTTCGCCGCCCTGCGGCAGATCCTGTGAGATCGTCCAATCCTGCAAGAACTGCGAGCGATAGTGAAAGATGCGACCGAAGCGGCCTTCATCGAGCAGATTCTTAAGCAGCACAACCGCAGGTACGCGGCGGTAGTTGTACCAAACCATGTTGGGCACTTTGGCTTTTTCCACCGCATCGAGCATCTGCCTAGCTTCTGCCGCAGTGCGGCCGAGTGGCTTCTCACACATCACCATCTTGCCCGCTTTCGCCGCGGCTACGGCGATTTCAAGGTGCGTATCGTTGGAGCTGGCAATGTCGATCAGGTCGATGTCTTTGCGTTCAACGAGCGCGCGCCAATCAGATTCGACCGATTCGTACCCCCAGTTTTCGGCGAAAGATTTTGCGCGGTCCGGATTGCGGGCGCAGAGCGCCTTGAGCACCGGCTGGTATGGCAGATCGAAGAAGTGAGGCGCTTGCAGAAAGGCGTTCGAATGCGTGCGGCCCATGAAGCCGTAGCCGACAAGTCCTACGTTGAGATTTTTTCTCTTCGCCACGAGCGCCGTCTCCCTTTCGCTATTAAGTCTCGCCTCTTGTTCAAAAGATTCCGTTTTGGGGATCGAACAGAAACTCTTTTCCCCGCGGTCTTTTTATCAGTCGGCTCCTGGCCTGTTGGCAAGAGCATCGCCAGCCCAGGTTTCACCGACGTTCGAACGCGACCGGGGTTCAGCGCGCTCGATTCTTCTGGTGCGAAGCACAAATTCCGAAACCAACCCTGCCCGGCTATGGCCGCGGCGGCAGGTTGACAGCCTACTCCCAGCCGTCTGCGTCGCGCACCTTGATGAGTGTCGCAAGCACGTCGCGCCAGGTCTGGGGATCAAGCATCATCGCGTTGGGGAACATGCAGCCGTCCCAGCAGATGTGCTGAAACGCCTTTGTCGGCTTCCCGTTCTCGTCGTTCATCCAGAAGCCGGCGACTTTCACGATGTCCAGTTTACCGTTCGGGTCGTTCGGCGGACAGTGACGGCCCGTCTTGTCGTGCGAACCTGAGCCCTTCACCGTGCCGTCGTTTTGCGCGACGTGGAAGTCGATTGTCCACGGCCGCAGAGCGCGCGTGACCTTGCGCAGCGCATCCCACAGGACTTCCTTGTCTCGCCAATCGTAGTTCTCGGGGAGCAGGCGGGTTTCGGGGGAGTTGTAGCCCATCGTGTACAGCATCGTGTGCGCCATGTCTGCCTGGAAGCCGATCGTCTTCGGCTTGCCTACCATTTCGAGCAGCTCGACCATATGCTTCCATCCGTGCATGCCGCCCCAGCAGATCTCGCCTTCGGCGGCGAGACGCTCACCGGAGCCTTCGGCGATCGTGCAGGCTTCGCGGAACGTGTCCGCGATTAGCTTCTGATTTCCCGCGGGATCTTTTGCCCAGTCAGACGGGCTCGAAGCCGAGTCAATGCGGACGACACCGTATTTGCGAATGCCGAGGTCGCGCAGCTTTTTGCCAATCGCGCAGGCCTTGCGAACTTGTGTGAGGAATTGCTGACGGTCATTGACCGAGCCCATCGCCGAGCCGCCGCCGGTGGGCGGCCAAACCGGCGCGACCAGCGAGCCCGCGAGAAGCTTGTGGCCGGCGAGCTTATCGGCGAGTCTCTTTAGATCGTCATCGGAAGAATCGATGTCCGTGTGCGGCAGCGAAAGAAAAAGGTCGACGCCATCGAAGCGCTGGCCATCGACTTCGGCCTGGACCGTAAGATTCAGCATCGTATCGAGATCGATGGGGGGCTCCGAATCCGGTCCCTTGCCGACCAGGCCCGGCCACATCGCGTTGTGAATCGCCGGCTTTTTGTGCGTGGCTGCGCTCATCTTCAGGCTCCTACTTTTTCTTTCGCAACGGCTCTGCGTCCGGATTGCCAGGGCCGAAGTGCTTCAGGATGACAAGCGGGTCGCTGTCGCTGGGATTCTCGATGTGGACGCCCTCTTTCGCGGCGTCGGCGGTGACGAAGAATTCGTCTTCGGTCATTTGGCCGAAGCGAATCATTGTGGGCGCGGAGATTCCGTGTTTGCCGAGCGCGCCGTGGCCCTGTGTGCAGATCAGGCCATAGGCTGCGGCGTCTTTCACAGCGAGGCTCTTCTTAGGCAGAACGGTGAGTTCTTTTGCCGAATAGTAGCCCGTGCCGTAGGTAATCCAACTCTCGCGATAACCCGCGGCCTCCATTTCTGCGACGGGCTTCACGGGTTTGGGAAACGTCTTATTGCTTTTGGCGAATTCGGGATTCACATTGGCGTCCCAGTCGAGCATGCTGATCAAATAATCGAGATTGTGGTGATATTCCGGCTTCACGTCTTTGGTGAGCAGGCTCCAATCGACGATGCGGCCTTCGACTTCGGACTGGAACATCGCGAACACGTCGCTATTCACCTGCGGCTCGTAGGTAACGAGCGAACCGGGCGCGTGTAAAATGCCTGGATTGATTTGCCACCCGGCGCCCGGTTCCAGGCGATAAGCGCGCGAGTGCAGCAGGATCTTGTTGTCGCCCTTGTTCCAGTCCTCAAGGCACCGGCGGATCTGTTCTTTCGTCGTGCCGGGCTCGAGCCCCATATACGTATGCGGAAAATTGTTGTCGATCTGATTGTATTGGGGCGGGAAGTAGTAGGCTTCGGGCTTTCCCTTTTGGCCGACTAGCTTGGCGAACTCATCGCTCTGGTGCATGTGATGAGGGATCGGCCCCATGTTGTCGAAGAACTTGCAGAGCAGATTCCAGCCGCCTTCGCGCTTCATCACCTCCGCGCCGAGCAGCGCGTCGCCCGCGGTTTCGACCGCGTCTTTCAGCAGGAATTTCCTGCCGTGCGCCGGATGAACGTAGCTCAGCCCTTCGTCAGGTGTGGTGAGCGGGCCATTCGAGGCCTTCGTCGTGGAAGAAAACCAGCGTTCGTTGATGCCGCCACGATTGCCGCCGAAGGCGTAGAGATCGTCCGGATGCAGACGCAACCTGCGCCCCGGGATCATGAAAGAGCGCGGCACCCAGCACGGTTCAAGCCTGAGAATTCCGCCACCCGCAGCTATCGCTTCCTGAACACTGGCTCGATCGACCATGCTGGCTTGTTTCCCCTCGAGAAAGTTGATTTGCCTGAAAGAACGGAGTCTATCTCAACTACGACGCGCGTCGTCTAGTCGCGGTCGTACGCTATGCCGAACGCGTACAGCGTGTTGTCTGACGTCAGCAACAGCACGTGCGCGCCGCTGATCGAAATGCTCGCACGATCGGCGGAAGCCGTTATCCCATCGGCGGACGAAAACACTTGCGCGCCGGTCTCGGCGTCAAATGCATAGAGCCGCGCGTGCGTCTTCCCCGCTTCGCCTTCGGAAAGCGTAAAGACCATGCCCCCGGCTTTCACCGCGGGCGGAGTTCCGGCGGGCGCAGGGAGCGGTTGGCCGAAGTTGTCCACATTCGGCGGCGGAGCATTCATGACAACGGAGGCGGGCGAAGGATCTGGCACGTTGGGCGAGACCCACACCGGAGTGAGGGTCGCTTTGCCGCCGTCGTCCTGGACTTTGAACGCGACAATCGCGCCATCGGCCGCCGCACCGTTGGACGTAGGAAGCTTCGCATCGGTCGCGACGGCACCATGAACCGATACGTATATGAAGCGTGTGCCACCCGAGTCTTCGGCGCTCGCTAGGCGTCCCCAGGCGCCGGCGCTGTCTTTCGAAAGCGCCGCCGTGATGGCGAGAGCCGTGCGGTGATCCGACCCGCCGAGCGAAGCGCCGTCGAGCAACGCCAGTCTGCCGCCAGCGACGTACGCGGCGACAAGATCGTGTCCTTTATAGGAGAACACGACAGGGCTCACGCTCACGTTTGATTTCGCCGAAGCGTCCGCTCCCGAAGGCGTGTAGTAGCCCCGCACGGACAGCGTTTTGGAGTCGAGCGCGACAACGCTGTTCGCGTGCACCTCGCCTGACGCCGTCCCGCTGCCCGTGGTGACATAGAGAGTTTTTCCGTCCGTGCTCAATGCCGGACCATCCGTGCCGGTTACGCCGACGCTGCCGGTTTGATAGGACGCCTTCTGATACGCCGCGGTGCTCATGTCGACAGTGAAAACCCCGCTCGGCGCGCTGCCGCATCCGCCGCTGGTGCTGGCGTATATGCTCGCGCCGCCTATCGTGGGAACGCTGAGATTGGAATTCGGTGCAAGATATTTTATCGGCGCACCGAGATCCCAGCCGTTCACGAGATTTTGTTCGTGCAGATTTCCATCGGCGGTAAGCAGAAAGATTCCGCGGATCGAACCCAGCCCACCGCCCGCGGGACCTGAGAGGCCGGCACCGATGCGCGGCTCAAGCGGGGGCGGAGGAGGCGGAATTTGGACCGGCGCGCCCGCAGGACCGCGTCCACGGGCCGCGAAAGTCGGAGCCGGCTGGATCACATCGGCCGTGAGTTGGCCGGTCGGGCAAGCTGGGGCGGAGTCGGTGGGAATTTTGCGCTGCCAGAGGATCGTGCCGAGCTCGTAGTCAACCGAGGTGAGCGTATTACCAGGGCCGAAAACGATGGCGACATCTTTGAAACCGTAATTCGTGATGATGTGGCCGCCGAAGAGCGGCTCGCTCGGTTGCGTTACTTCACCCGAGCCGAGTTTTAGCTTCCAGAGGAATTTGATGTCTTTCGCATTGTCGCGAGTAAGGCGGGGCTCAGACTTTTGCCAGCCGCTCAGTTGCGCGTCTCCGCCGGCGGTCGACCAGGTGCCGCCGCCTCGTCCCTGGGCATCGACCGCAGAGACCGACACAAGCGAACAGCCGACACACAGCGCCACCGCACTCGCCAATTTCCGCATTGCGAATCCCCCTATTTCAAGCCGAAGCAGTAGATGGTGCCGTCGTTCGTGCCGAAAATCACGCGGCCATCGGCAATCGCCATGCCGCCTTCGTGGAGGAACGAACCGATCTCATGACCGCTCGACCACAATACTTTTCCGGTTTCCCCATCGAGCGCGTAGAGAATCGCAGGCACCGAACGCGCGACGCGCTCTTGCGCCGTCCATAACCCCGACGCGCCGTCGTGTCCCTGACCGGTGAATTCACCGGCCGCCAGCGCAAAAACGACTCCATTTGCAATCACCGGAGTTTCGGCGGTCGCCATATTCACAGAAACCCAGGCGGGAACCATTTCGGTTTTGCCGTTCACGTCCTCGATCTTGAAGGCGATCGTCGCGCCGTCGGGAATCGCGCCGTACGTGATCGGGAATTTCACCACCGGATTCAGCGGTCCGCCGACCGGCGCGAGATACCAGCGGGTACCGGCTTTGTCCGCCCACGTTGCTCCACTGCCCCAGCTGCCTTCGGTTTGGAAGTTCACATTAACGTTCGAAACAAGGGGCGTCTTGTAAAGCGCGGTCTCGTGATTCGGGCCGCCCATGACTTTCGTATCGAGGAGGTAGTAGCGTCCCTCTTTGCCCGATGCGACCAGAAGCTGCTTGCCCTTGTAGTCGAATATGGACGGCGTGTAGTTCATGTCCATATCGCGCTCGGTGAGCCAGAGGTGATTTGTGGGCGTGTAGTAGTCGACGATCTGCGTGGTCGACGGATCGACCTTCAGCACGCTGGTGGAGAGACGCTTTGCCGCTGCGTCGTAGGCACCGTCACCGGTTTCGGCGTAAACCATTCCGTCCGGAGCGATGGCCGCGCCCGCCACACCCCACATTCCGGATTGATCGGGTTGCATGGTAGTCGTCTGTCCGGTTTCCAGATCAACCGCGTAGACGGTGTTTGGATTGCGCCCCGCGCTGCTGCCGCAGCCCTGGCCGGAAATCGTGTAGATCGTATTCTTATAAAGGTTCAGACCGTTGGCCTTGATGTAGGCGTGCGGCGAAACCTGAATCGCCTTTTTCGCTTCTTCGCCGGTGGCTGCATTCACGGTATGCAGAAATCCATCCGCCGTCATGGTGTAAACGAGGCGAGGATTTGAGCCTGCGGGGTTGGCAACGGGCGAAGCGGTGTCCGCGTTTTCGCAGATAAATCCGCGGAACGTGTCGCTCTGAGGATCCGGCGAGAGCCAAGAAAAATCCTTGTGCCAGACGACTTCGCCGTCAGAAGTGTCGACAGCCGTAAGCGTGTTGGAACTTCCGGCGAGGATTGCGATCTGCTTGGTGCCCTTGGGGGTCTCGACGCCTGAAAGAATCACCGGCTCGAGCAATCCCGCCAGGCCCATCGGTTTGTTGTCGGTCTTGGCGGTCCAGAGAAGCTGGAAGTTTTTGACGCTGGAGGTTGAAATCAGGGTTTCGCCCTTTTGCCAACCGGTACGCTCCATATCGGCGCCGTTGGTGACCCATTCGGCTGAGCTCGCCGACTGGCTGCGCGCTGCGGACTGCCACAAAAGTCCGCAACCGAGACAGACTGCCGCTGCCGCTAGAACTCGTCGCATGATTCATCCCCCCGATTCATCCTGCCGACTTATTGCGGTTGGCGTCCGGCCGGAGTCGCGCCGCAGAGTGGCGAAGTGAAGCAAAAACACGCGGTGTACGCTCTAAACTCCCCACCATTGAGCCGAACGCGGTGAGCATATATCCATGCTTGTTTTGAATCAAGTTGTTTATTGGAATTGGCGCGGTAATTGGGTTCGGCTGAACAGCTTGCAGCGACCGGCTTCTACGGGTCTGCGAGGAAAAATCGAGATGTCATCGCCGTGTAACTGTCCCGCAACCTTGTTCCCTGAAACTCTCCGCGGCTGATCCGGCCCGACGCCGGACACCCAGAGAGGAAACTCCATGCCAAGATTTCTGCAGAAGCGCCATGCGGTGGCGATTCTGATTGCTGCGCTCCTATCCATCGGCGGAGGCGCCGCCTTTGCCAATGACCGCGACAACGATCGCGACGGCGGGATATCGACGGCCGCTTCGAACATCAAGCACGTGTTCATGATCGTGCTCGAAAACAAAAGTTTCAGCGACACGTTTGGAACCAGCGCACAGGATCCGTATTTGCAGCACACGCTAGTCCCGATGGGCAGCTTGCTGACCGAGTATTACGGCACCGGCCACGTCAGCCTCGACAACTACATATCCATGATTAGTGGCCAGGCGCCCACACAAGATACCGATAATGACTGCCTGCCCGGTTTTACCGGCGCGACCGGAAACTTCAACAACGTCGATCAGACCGGCATTGCGCCCCAAGGGCAAGTGATCGCCAATAGCGGCTGCATCTATTCGAACCGCGTCCGCACGTTGCCCGATCAACTGGTCGACGCACGGCTGACGTGGAAGGGCTACATGGGGGACATGGGCAACGATCCCGCGAGAGAGAACGCGACCTGCGGCCATCCGGAAATTGGCGTGGGCACCGACCACACCAATTCCGCCGAAGCGCCAAGCACTGCCGTGCCGCTTGGCGATGCCTATGCGACGCGCCACGATCCTTTCATGTATTTCCACTCGATCATCGACGATGCGCGCTACTGCGGCAGCCACGTGGTGAACTTGAATAACCTCAGTAACGATCTCGCTGAAGAGCGGACGACCCCGAATTTCGTCTTCATTACGCCGAATCTGTGTGACGACGGACACGATGGATCGGGAACCGGAGCTGCGGGCACGCTTTGCGCCAACGGTAAGCCGGGAGGACTTGCGTCGGCTGACGCTTTCCTGCAGAAGTGGGTGCCGCAGATTTTGGCGTCGCCTGCCTACCGCCACGATGGACTGCTTGTGATCACATTTGACGAAAGCAACTACACTCCGAACGTCACCGTGAATCCAACGACTGGTCAGGAGACGATCGATATCACCTTCTCGGGTCAGTCTTGCTGCGATCAGCAGCCCGGGCCGAACCTTAGCGGCGTGCGTCCTGGGACATTCACTCTGGTGAGTTCGCCCTCACTGGTTGAGAACATTGTGATCAATGGCTTTGGGGGCGATCGCATCGGCGCTCTGCTTCTTTCACCCTTTGTGAAACCCGGGAGCACGTCGGACACGCCGTACAATCACTACTCGCTGCTTCGGAGCATCGAAGATATCTTTGGTCTCGATCACATTGGATACGCTGCTGACGATCTCCGGACGCATTACGTTCTCGATACGGTCACCGAAGATGAGAACGTGTTCTATCCCGGCCACAACCATGGGCATGATTCCCGACCGCCGTTTGACGAGGGTCACAAACCATATTTCTAAACCGGCAGCCGTCGCCGTCTGGAACCGGGAGTCACCAGACGGCGAAGCTGCAAGCGGCTTCCTTCCTTAGGGTGCGTAATCGCGAATGCCTCGACCAAATCTGCGCGGGCGATTTCTCCACTGCCAGTTGGCAATTGCAGCGCTCGCGCTGGCTTCTATCTTGCTTCTCTCTGCTAACAAATCTACCGTTGACGCACATGTTTCGCCGGTTGCGATTTCTCCTGTTGCGGCTCTTGGCAAGAAAATCTTCTTTGACCAATCACTCTCTGCATCCGGGCACATGTCCTGCGCCACATGCCACAGCCCTGAGCACGCCTACGGGCCGCCGAATGGATTGGCTGTGCAGCTCGGAGGGCGGGGGCTCGACCAGCAGGGGGTGCGGGCCGTGCCGTCGCTTCGCTACGTGCTGAACCGCACGCCCATCTGGAACAAGGAATTCGTGGCAAATCCAGCCGAGCGGATTCTGGAAGGCGAGGAGCCGCCAACCGGCGGCTTTGGCTGGGACGGCCGCTTTGGCACGCTCCACGACCAGGCCACTTTTCCCATGCTCGCGCCAAACGAAATGGCCAACGCAAGCCCCGGGGAAGTCGTTGCCAAATTGCGGCTCGCCTCGTACGCAGGCGACTTCCGCAACGCGTTTGGCTCCCGGGTCTTCGACGATACAGCCGCGGCCTACAGCGATGCGCTGCTCGCGCTTGAACGTTTCGAACTTGAAGACGCGAGTTTTCATCCATACAGCAGCAAGTATGACGACTACCTCGATGGCAAGATCAGACTGAGCGCCCAGGAGCAGCATGGACTCGCACTATTTGATGATTTGCGGGGCGGGAACTGCGCGTCTTGCCACCTGGATCGCAAAGGCGCCGATGGCTCACATCCAATTTTCACCGACTATCAATTCGAAGCACTGGGCGTGCCGCGCAATCCAGAAATCCTGGCGAATGCTTCTGTGGATTATTTCGATATGGGGCTTTGCGGTCCGATCCGGACCGATCAATCCGAAGAGACGAAATACTGCGGCCTATTCAAAACGCCGACGCTACGAAACGTGGCGGCGAAGCAAACGTTCTTTCACAACGGCCGCTTCCACACGCTCGCTGACGCGCTGCGTTTCTACGTCCGCCGCGACACCGATCCCCAGCTTTGGTATCCGGCGTCGGCAAACGGTGATGTAAACAAATTCGACGATTTGCCTGCGCGGTTGCGCGGCAACGTCGACGTGATCGATGAGCCTCTCACGCGCCGTCTCGGCGCGGCGCCCGCCTGGAGCGACGCCGAGATCGACGACGTAATCGCGTTCCTGCAAACTCTTACCGACCGCGACGTGGCCGGCAAGAATTAGCGCAAGTCATCCGCTTTGCGCTCAGCGCTTCGACATTTCCGGATTCGCCTCGGGAGCCTGGTTTAGCTTGACGGGCTGAACCAACGCGCCATCCCCTGCCGCATCCCATACCGCGAAGCGCACCCACTTCTTTCCGGTCGTATCGAAGGGAATCAAGAAGTGATGCTTGCCAAAAGCGGGCAGGTCAGTGAGCGAAATCACCTTGCGGTTGACCTTCTGGCCGTCGCCCCAAACAACTTCGGCAAAGTCCAGTGGGAAGGTCCACTCGACGTCGGCCGTGATCGTCCGCTTGTCTCCGGAGCCCTGAACCGAGTAGCTCGGGATCAGTACTTCACCGGTTGAAACGAAATAATCGCCGCGCTTGAAGGCGTTTGTGATCGAACTCGTGTCGTCGGGTTTGGGAAGCGGGCTAACCTTGATGTAGTTCACAGGCGACATGCCGTACACATCGTCGTCAGCCGGCTGTTTGAACCGCGTCTCGGATATGCCGAGGATGTATTTGGGCGGCGTCGGAAGATCGGCCACCCAGTTGTTCATGTCGTCCCACACGGCGGTCGCGCGGTCGTCACCCATGCGCGTTTGGGAAAGATCGAGACCCATTCCCCAACGCCAGCCGATGCCTCGATAGGCCTCATCATTCAACCACGCCGAATCCTTAACTTTGTCCGGATAACCCGTTGATCCTTTGGTGCGCGGGTGAGCCATATAGATGAGCAGGTTCTCACGGTGCATCATGTCCATGATGTCCGCCGGGCTGCCGACGTGGTAGACCTTGCCGTAGGTCGGATCCTGCTCGACCAGCGGCTGTCCGGGCTGCCGAACGCGCGTCCAGTAGACCGGGTGTGAATACATCACGTCCCAATGGCCACCCAGATATGCGGCGAGTGGGCACGGAGCTCGCGCGGGAGCGGCCGGTAGGCCGGAACGCGCTGGCGGTTCTTCGCCTGATTCGCAGTCCACTTCTTCGTCCGGCTCGATCAGGAATTTCTTGTCAGAGAATTTCCTCACGGCCTGGTAGTAGACCGATTCGCACTTCAGACGCAGCGGACCTTTATCCCAACCGTTGCAATCGCCGTGAAAATCGGCCGGGCTCATGATGGTGATGCCCGCATCCTTCACAACGCTGATATCGGGAAGGCGAAGGTCGTAGTTCCCGGTCTTCTCTGCCCAGCTCGAGGTATCCTGCATCATGCGCTCGGCGATCTTTGTGTGATAGTGATGCGCCATCGTCTCGAAGCCAGGAAGCGCTTTGTAGTGATCGCTGTGGGTGAAGGCAAGCGTCGAGTCGAGAGTGGTCTTCCCGTTGTCCGGACTCGCGTAGAAAAACATCGCCATACGCTGCATTGATCCCGGCGGTGCACTATAAAGCGCAAAGTTGCCCTGGTAAATTTGCTGGTCCTCGTGCTCGGCCTGACGGACGCC
This sequence comes from Candidatus Acidiferrum sp., assembly GCA_035569955.1. Lineage (GTDB taxonomy): Bacteria > Acidobacteriota > Terriglobia > Acidiferrales > UBA7541 > Palsa-295. Next base: position 1,171 of record DATMLZ010000112.1, on the reverse strand, counting down.
GAACGAGAAAGTGGAGTCGTTGTCCTTGCGATACCAGGAGTAGCCCAGATTGTTATCGGTCTCGCGTGCCCAGAAGAAGATGTGCGGCGGAGGAAATGCGGCGATCGAGCCGGCCGGGCTCTCGGCGATCACGATTCGGTTCGAAGTCCGAAGCGCCACCTCGTTGTCATTCTTCTGCCCATCGAGATCGTACTCGTCCCAGAGATTCGCGAGGTCGCGCCACATGACGCGTGTGCTGTCCTTGATCGGCAATCCCTTGAAGCCCGCGTCGTATTTGTAGGCGACCGATTGTTCCTCAGTCTTCGCGACGGCTTCCATCCGAATCAGGTTCGTGCCCCTAAAAACCACAAACTGCAATTGGCCGGCAAAGATACCCAGGTTCAGCCCCGAGAATTCGATTTGGAGCCGAGCGCCATCGGTCTTTACATCGCAGCTTTGTGTTTGATAGGTCGAGGTTGCGCGCCTGATCTCTTCTGGCTTGCGCGGGAGGTCCTCGGTTTGGCGCGGGTCGCCGGGAATCGTTAGCGGAGCATCCCAGAAGTTAAACCACTTTTCGCGGTCCTTGACGGCGGTCGTAATGTCGATACCCATCGCGCGAAGCGGGCCAAGCTGCTCCTGGCCGGCGCGACGAATGCCGGAGACCACTCGATATTCAGCGGTCAAGTTGGTACCGAGCGAGGCCCAGTTCCCCCCCTTGTGCCGGACCGATAGATCGGCGATGGTGGGAGTGCCGTTATTGATGGTCAGCCGCATCCGGACTTCCGTATCTTTGTCGCCATCCCAGGTGACGACCAGGCCGGTTGCATCTTGCGTCGCCGTCAACCCGGGCGCCGCCTTGTAGTCCGCCAGGCTGCATTGCACGCCGCTCGCCTGTGAGGCTGGCGCCAGGATCGACAACAGCGCCGCCACGATCGCCAACGTGACCCAAACATTCGATATAGTCCTCATCTGCATCCCCCTTCTTGCTGCTTGGTAACCGAACGCGGTGCCAGCACAGTCCCACGCGGCGTCGGGGGAAGCAAGTTGGTACGGGTATTGAGCGTGTTACATACGACGGAGGTTCCCGTGACTCGCGAAAGGGATGTTTTTGAATCTAAAGGGAACTACTGAGAACGATCTGATTGCGAAATGGCCGGGCAGCAGAGCCGGAACGATCGTTGCGAGTCTACTT
>DATMLZ010000111.1:0-3481 GCA_035569955.1 Candidatus Acidiferrum sp. | reverse complement strand
AACCCGCGACGGCCGAGTAGTGCTTCGACTGCCCACGAGCCCAAATACGAAGAGAGCGCAACGCCGTGGCCCGTGTACGCGCCGAGCAGAATCGCGTCGCGGCTCCTCGGATGCCAGTCCAGGACGGGCGGTAGCCAGCCTTCACGGAAGAGAATCGGACCTCCCCAGCGATCGGTGACTTTCACGTCGCGCAGCGCCGGATGCAAACCGCGAACGCGCCTCTCGACCGATTCAAAAAGGCGCTTCGGTTCCGAGCTCGCAACGTCCACTTCGCGCAGATCGCGCGACTGCGGCGGATCGACAAGACCCGCGCCCCAAATGATCGAGTTGTCGTTGCAAAGGCGGCCCCAAAGGTAGGGAAAATCGACGGTGTAGAAAGGCTTCCGCTGCGCCAGCCCAATCGCCTCAATCGCCCGTTCGGAAATCGGTTCGGTCGCGACGGCCAGCGTCAGTTTCGGATAGGCGTCACTGCCATAGCCTGCAATGTCGAGCGAGATGGCATTGGTCGCCAGCAGCAGCTTCGACGCCTTGACTTCGCGGCCGCCTGAGATTTCGATGCGAATCGGCTGTTCCCAGTCGATATTTTGAACCTCGTGATGTTCAAAGATCGAGGCTCCGAGGGTTTCGGCAGCCTGGGCAAGGGCAGAGACCATGCCGCCGGGATCGATCGTGCCACCCGGGACTTCGCCGACAACGCGAAGCTTCCCGGAATCATTCCATTGAATTGGGGAGTCTTCGCGGGCGCCCTTGCGCCCGATTTCCCACGCTCCTTGAAGCTTCAGATCGGCGCGTTCCGAGACAGAAAAGCCGCAAGCGGCGCTCAGTTTCTCGAAGATCGACTGAACGCCAGCGATGACGTCGCCGAGCCCTTCCTGGTCCCCCGCCGCAGTTTCCCCAAGAAATTGTCCGCCGGTGCGTCCACTGGCTCCTGATCCTATATGCCCGGCCTCGAGGACCACGACACTTTTCTCCGGCGCCAGTGAGCGGTGCCATGCGGCTGCGGCGAGCCCGGTAAAGCCGGCACCGATGATTGCCAGATCGACTGATTTCGGCAGAGGGCGTTTGCCGGGGACGAAATCGATCGTCCAGGGAGGAACGCCCCAGGAGCCGGACCAGTAATCCGTGCCGGAACCGCGATAGGGAGAGGCAGGCATGAGCAGAGAGAAGGTCCCGCGCGCGAAAACGAAACGCGCGAGACCTCGCTCGAATTACAGGATGCTTTCGGTCCAGTTTTCGAGAACTTGGCGGATCTTGGCCATGAACTGATGGGCTGCGGCGCCATCAACCACGCGATGATCGTAAGAAATCGTGAGGTAGACCATCGTGCGGATCGCGATCGCGTCATCGATGACGACGGGCCGCTTTTCAATCGCACCGAGACCAAGAATCGCGACGTTGGGCTGGTTAATCACCGGCAAGCCAAAAAGCCCGCCGAAGACGCCCGGGTTTGTGATGCAGAATGTGCTTTCAGCCACTTCTTCGGGCTTTAGTTTCTTTGCGCGCGCGCGTTCGGCGAGATCGTTTGTCGCGCGAGCGAGGCCGATGAAGTTCTTCTCTTCGGCATTTTTGATGACGGGCACGATCAGGCCCCAATCGAGCGCTACGGCGATGCCGATGTTGCACTCCTTGTGGAGCACGACGTTGGTGCCGTCGACCGAAGCGTTCACCGTGGGGAAGGCGCGGAGCGCGTCGACTGCCGCGCGAATGAAAAACGGCATGAAGGTGAGTTTCGTCCCGACTTCCTGCTCGAACTTCGCCTTTGTCTTTGCGCGTAGCGCGGAGATCGCGGAGACGTCGACCTCTTCGACCGAGTACACGTGCGGAGAAACGCGCTTGGAGAGCACCATGTGCTCGGCGATCTTCTGCCGCATGGTGGACATCGGTTGCACTTCGTAATTGCCGAAGTAGAGTTTTTCGCGGGGAACGGCGGTTTCGATCAGAGCCGATGCCTGACCTGCGCCGCTTGGCGGCGGAGGCGGTGGTGCAGCCGGACGCGGCGGTGGTGCGGCGGCTGCCGGTGCGGGAGTCGCGGGGCGTGGCGCTTGGGGAGCGGCTGGCGCACCGATTGCGCCCCCATTGCCCACCGCTGCCAAGATATCGTCCTTGCTCACGCGCCCGCCAGCACCGGTGCCGGAGACTTGCGAGAGGTCGATATTGTTTTCGCGGGCGATGCGACGGACAAGCGGGGAACTGCGAACTTTTTCAGTCGAGGACGACGCCGGAGCGGACGGCGCGGGTGCGGCTGGTGCCGCGCCCTTCGGTGGAGCTGCCGCGGCCGGCTTTGGCGCTTCAGGCTTTGCAGGCGCAGGAGAGGCAGCCGTGGCCGCGCCCGACGCGTCGATTACCGCAACGATCGTCTGAACCGGAACCGTCTGGCCCGCGTTGACTTTGATCTCTTTCAGAACGCCACCGGCGGGTGCGGGAATCTCCGCGTCCACTTTGTCGGTGGAAATTTCAAAGAGCGGCTCATCGCGCTCAATTTTTTCGCCGGGCTTTTTCAGCCACTTGGTGATCGTGCCTTCGTGAATGCTTTCGCCCATCTGGGGCATGATGACGTCAACAGCCATATCGTCTCCTAGGGTCGAGAAACTCAGGCGGCGCTAAGGCACTCTTCGTGCCAGACGCCGGGAATACCTTCCAACTTGTAGATCTCGTCGCCGCCGTGAAAGAAGTCCACCGACTGCACCTTCGCCGTGCGTTCGGCATATTCTAGCTGCTCGGGTTCGAGCTCGTTGTGGTACTGCCCTGCTTCGAGAAACTCTTCGAGGAAGGCTCGGTTCGCGATGCGGACCTGCGACCCGACTTCAAACTCGGCTACGTTGAGCCCCTTGATTTTCCCCACTTGTGTATGCTCGCTTTCCTCGCGTGACCATCCGCTCAGTCTGTCAATATTGTGCCAATTCCCGGGCCGCGGCGACAACTTTTTCCGCGTTTGGGAGAAAGAAATCCTCAAGAGGCTTTGCGTAAGGCACTGGCGTATCGAGCGCCGTTACTCTGGCAACCGGTGCGTCCAGATCGTCGAAGGCCCGCTCGCAAACCAGCGCAGCGATCTCGCTTGCGATGCCTCCGGTGCGCGTGTCCTCGTGAACAATCAATAGCCTGTTCGTGCGCTTGAGCGAAGCAAAGATCGATTCGCTGTCGAGTGGCTGAAGCGTCCGCAAATCGAGCACTTCGGCCTCGATTCCTTCGCCCGCCAGTCTATTTGCGGCTTCCAGCGCGACGTGAACCATCGCCGCGTAGCTCACAATCGTGAGATGGCGGCCTTCGCGCCGCAGCGCGGCTTTGCCGAGAGGGATCGCGTAATCCTCGGCGGGAATTTCTTCCTTCTTCCCGCGATACAGCAGTTTGTGTTCGAAAAAGAGCACCGGATTGCTGTCCCGGATCGCGGACTTCAGCAAGCCCTTGGCATCGCGCGCCGTGGAAGGATAAACCACCTTGAGTCCGGGCGCATGCACGAAATGCATTTCCGGGTTCGCCGAAT
>DATMLZ010000110.1:0-31404 GCA_035569955.1 Candidatus Acidiferrum sp. | reverse complement strand
TATCTATATGATGTCGGCAAGTGCGGCGGTGGTTTCCGCAAGGTTCTCGGGATGCGGAAGCGGCGCCGCGCACATTCCCGGCCTCTCGGTTCGCCCCGCGAGACAATTTTCTGTGTGCCGCGTCCAATACTTATAAATCCGGGCTGCGGTCGCGCAGGCGGAATAATTGAGATTGATAACAACGCAATGATTCAAAAGGAGAGGCAGCCATGAATGGCAGTCACATACAAGTTCGCCGCTGGGTCGCCACGGTTGTGGTTCTCGCGGCTTTGATCGGAGGCGGATTTCTTGCCTCCGGATTGCGCCACTGGAGCGGCCGTGAAACCGTAGGCGCAGAAACCTTGCCGGTCACCATGGAGCGCAACGCGGTTCCCGTTCCACTCAGCACGTTTTCGAACGGCTTTGCGTCGGTGCTGAAACCGGTTTTGCCGGCCGTGGTGAACATCCACTCGTCAAAAGTGGTGAAGCAGCGGCAGGAAACCATGCCGTTCTTCAACGATCCCTTCTTTCAGCAGTTCTTCGGAGGCGGTGACGATCAGGACGGACAAAGCCGCCGCTCGCAACCGCGTTCACAGCGTGAGACGAGTCTCGGCTCGGGCGTAATCATCACGCAAGACGGCACGATCCTGACCAACAATCACGTTGTTGACGGCGCCACCGACATCAAGGTGGATCTCGCCGACAAGCGCGAGTTCACCGCAAAGGTCGTCGGCACCGACGCGAAGACAGACGTCGCTGTTCTCAAAATCAACGCGGACAATCTGCCGACTCTGAAACTCGGCGATTCGGCGTCGCTGCAAGTCGGTGACATCGTTCTCGCCGTCGGCGATCCGTACGGTATTGGTGAAACCGCGACCATGGGCATTGTCAGCGCGACGGGCCGTTCCGGACTCGATATCGAAGGCTACGAGGATTTCATTCAGACCGATGCTCCGATCAATCCCGGCAACTCGGGCGGCGCGCTTGTCGATTTGCACGGCGATCTGATCGGCATCAACACTGCGATTCTTTCGGGCAACGAAAGCGGGATCGGCGGAGAAGGTGGCAATCAGGGTATCGGCTTCGCCATCCCGATCAACATGGCGCGCTCGGTGATGGATCAGCTGGTTGGCCACGGCAAAGTTCTCCGCGGCTATCTTGGCTTGGTTCCCCAGGATGTCGACGCTTCGCTTGCAAAGCAATTCGGACTGAATCAAGCCGGCGGCGCGGTTGTCACGCAGGTGCAGCCCAACGATCCGGCGGCCAAAGCGGGAATCCGTGCGGGCGATGTCATCCTGAAGGTCAATGGGCAGACGATCAATTCGGCCAACGACCTGCGCCTCCGCATTTCGCAGAGCGCGCCCGGTTCAACCGCAAAGCTCACCATCCAGCGGGATGGCAAGATTCAGGATGTTGAGGTCATGCTGAAGGAGTACCCTGCTGACGAAACGGCCGACAACTCGACGGCCGCTCCGCAGACAGAGAGCAGCAGTGGCGGCCTCAAGGGCGTTCAGGTTCAGGCACTTACGAGCGACCTCTCCAGCCGCATGAAGCTCCCCGCCGGTACGTCGGGGGTGCTTGTGACTTCCGTTGACCCGGACAGCGCAGCAGCGGCCGCGAACCTTGACCGCGGATGCGTCATCCAGGAAGTCAACCATAAGCCGGTCACCAGCATCGAATCCTACCGTCAGGCAATCACTGCGGCAGGTAACCAGCCGGTCCTTTTGCTGGTATACTTCCCAGACCGGGGTGGCCCGGCGTATATTGTTGTCCAGCCGGAATAAGAGGAACCGAGACCGAAACTCGGAGTGCAGCCAACCAGCCACGGCCGCATCCCAAAACTTGCAAGACGGGAAAGTTTATCGAGTGATCAGGACTGGCGCTCATCCAGTCCTGATCGCCGTTCTCGTTAGGGGAGATTAGGCGAACCACAGTCGACCCTCGGCCTGAGTGCTTCTTCTTCTCTTAGTGATTGCAGCGTTTCCTGTATTTCCGGAAGATCGCCGAGCGCGTACCTTATTTTGGCGCGGTCAACTTAGGACAGGTTAGTCCAAGTACCGACTTCAACACGCGGGTGTAGAATGGTACTTCAGTCCTATTCAGCCCATCCCGAATGTCTAGTACTAAGTTACTGTGCGCTATCTGTGCCGCTGCGCACATTTAAATCGACACTGGGGTGAAATATGCCGCCGAAAGCGAACAATAAACCTGTCTTCGCCGATGCCATCCTTCCCGATGGACCTTCCCGGGCAGGAGCACTCGGTGCTGGATTTGGTCTCGAGTGCCTGGCTCTGGCGGCCGTCGTCATCATTCCGATTTTCATGCCCCACAAGCTCGTCGTTGCGGCCAGAGAACTGATCACCCCCATCTCCGCTCCTCATATCGAAGCCTGGAAGCCGCAGCCTCCTCCGAAGCCCGTCGTTAAGATCGTAAAGAAGGTCGAGCTCCCAAAGCCGATTGAGGTCGCAAAAGTCGAAATTCCGAAGCCCAAAATCTACAACCCGGTCATTACCAATCCGATCGTTCCCAAAACCCAGGTCGTAAAGAAGACGGCTGCGCCCGACGTCGAAATGGCAAAAGTACTGCCGCCGATTATGGGAAGTTCGGCAATTCCCACGATCAAGAAGCCGCGCGAAGAAGTCCAAACCGGCGGATTCGGCGACCCCAATAGCGTTCCGGATAACCACAATCCCAACCGCGCCCCGAACATGTCAGCGATGGGCGGCTTTGATATGCCGGCCGGCCCTGGCTCAGGCAACGGCACGGGGGGTGCGAAGGGCGCCAAGGGCGTAGTTGCCAGCACCGGTTTTGGTGATCAGGTGGCAGCGGGCAGCACGGGTGGTCCGAAGGGTTCTGTTCAGCAAGGTCTTTTCGGTGACGAAAAGGCCGCAACGGGTCAGGTAAAGCAGACCGCCGCCAAGGTTGATAGCTTCAAGCCGATGGAGTTGGTCTTTGTTCCGAAGCCCGAGTACACGCAGGAAGCGCGTGAAAAAAAGGTTGAAGGTGACGTAGTGATACAGGTGATGTTCACGGCATCGGGTGAAGTGAAGGTCATTCGCGTCGTTCAGGGATTGGGTTATGGTCTGGATGAGGCCGCTGAATCTGCCGCCCGGCAGATTCGTTTTCATCCGGCCACACAGGACGGGCAGCCTGTGGACACAACTGCAAATGTTCGTATGAAGTGCGCGTTGGCGTACTGAAAGGGGATTGGGTATGCGCAATTGCAAGAACCTCTGGTCATCTCTGCTTCTCGTCGGTGCTCTGGCAGCGTCAGCTGCGGCGCAGACCCCTGCTGCTGATCCAGCGCAGTCGTCGGCCTCGGCTCCGGCGTCCGGACCGGTCACGACGGTTAACGCGGCCGTTGATCGCATCATCGCCCGCGAGCACGACGAAGTGGCGACCATCCGCCACTACACGCCGATCATCGAGACTTATATTCAAGACATGAAACCCGATAAGGACATGGGCGCGATTCCGGTTAAGGATCATTACTTCCTCGGACAGGCAAACCTTGCGAGCGGGGTCGTCGATAACTCGATGCTGGGCGACAAGAAAACGGTCGGCAAGTTGAGCCAGCTCAATCCGCTGGGACATTTGAGCGGTTACTTCACGTCGGACTACGTTCCCGAGGGCTTTTTGCAGATGATTTACCTCGACACCAACGGCTTCGACCGCACGCACTACCAATTCGACTACGTGCACAGCGAGTTCCTGGGCGATATTCGCTGCCTGGTGTTTGACGTGAACCCGCTTCCCAAGTCCGGCAAGGGCCGCTTCAAGGGCCGCATCTGGGTCGAGGATCAGAACTACACGATCGTTCGCTTCAACGGCATCTACACGCCCGTTGCTGGAATCAACGGCTATAACCTCCACTTTGACACCTGGCGCATGAACCTTCAGCCTGGCCTTTGGCTGCCGTCATTCATCTACAGCCAGGAGTCCGACCTGAAGGATCTGCTCGGCAACCACATTCGCTTCAAGTCGCAGACGCGTCTCTGGGGCTATGACCTGAAGAACGCCGCTCACGAACAAGAATTGACCGAGCTCACGGTTGAATCACCGGGCACGATCCAGGGCCAGGGCGATTCGCAACAGGATCGTTCGCCAATCGAAGCCGAGCGCGAGTGGCAGCATCAGGCGGAAATCAACGTCCTTGACCGCTTGCAGCGCATTGGGTTGCTCTCACCCCCGGGACCGGTCGACAAGGTTCTCGAGACCGTCGTCAACAACCTGGAAGTCACCAACAATCTGGATATCGAGCCCGAGGTTCACTGCCGCATTCTTCTGACCGGCACGCTCGAGTCCTTCTCGATTGGCCACACCGTCGTCATCAGCCGCGGCTTGCTCGATGCCCTACCGGACGAAGCCAGCCTCGCGACGGTGATGGCGCAGGAACTCGCGGGCATCATGGTCACCAAGCCCTCGACCGACCAATGGGGCTTTAACGACACGACCAACGTCTCGACGGTCGAGGCTCTCAGCCACTTCTCCTTCCGCGACACTCCGGAAGACCAGCAGCGGGCGACCGAGAAGGCCGTCGAGCTGCTGAAGAACTCGCCATACAAGGACAAGCTCGGAAACGCGGGCCTGTTCCTCAAACAGCTCGACGCGGAGTCGAAAGATCTTCCCGCGTTGATCGACCCGCGCCTCGGCAACCGCGTCGCTGCCTTCTCATCACTGATCTCCGGCGGTCCGGCGCTTGCTCCCGACAACCTCGACCAGATCGCAGCTCTTCCCATCGGCTCGCGCGTCAAACTCGATCCATGGACCGATCAGATCGAACTGGTGAAGGCCAAGCCCGTCACGCTGCTGTCGGCTCGCGAAAAGATGCCGTTCCAGGTGACGCCGTTTGAGCCGTTCCTCACGCGCTACCAGAAGCCCGGAGCTGACATCGCCGCCGATCCATCGAGGGCCGCCGTCGCCAAGCAGGAACAGCCGCCCACGCAATCTCAACAGCAGTAATCAATTTCAAGCGGCGCCAGCGCCGCTTGAAAGAAATGCGAAAACGCCCGGAGCCGAAAGCCCGGGCGTTTTCTTTTTACCCAGCCCAATCAGCGCGCAGCCCTTGCAAAAGACAAAGGTCAGCAGGTTGCGATCGCCAGGGCGCCCCCGGCCATCGGTGAAAGCGGACATTTCTACTTTGCACAAACCGGGCATTCTCATTTTGCGGCGACATCCCTGTTTTTCCTGTTGACATGCCACACGTCTAGAATCTATGCTCCTGTGCGCACGCAACAGGAGCCACCGTGACTGATCCTAAATCCGACATTCTGCAGGGAACGCTCGACCTCATGGTGCTCAAGACCCTCGAAGCCATGGGCCCGCTCCACGGCTATGGCGTCGCGCGTCGTATCGAGCAGATCAGCGAAGAAGTACTGCAGATCAACCAGGGAACCATTTATGCCTCCCTTGTCCGCCTGCTGCAGCGCGGCTGGATCGCCTCGGAATGGGGCGCTTCGGAAAACAATCGCAAGGCAAAGTTTTACTCCATCACCAAATCCGGCAAGAAACAGCTCGCTTCACAAACCGAAGACTGGCAGCGCTTTGCCGGAGTTGTCGCCCGCGTTCTCGAACTCTCAGAACGGAGTTAGCCATGCGAGCCAATTTTCGAGCATTCGCCTCTCGCGTGAAGGGCCTGTTCGTTTCGCGCTCCCTTGACACTGACTTCGCCCAGGAGCTCGAATCTCACCTCCAGCTTCTGACCGAAGAAAATATTCTTCGCGGAATGTCTCTGGACCAAGCGCGGCGCGCGGCGCGTTTAAAACTCGGCGGGCCGTCCGAACTGCGCGAGTCCCACCACGACCAGCGCACATTGCCGTTGCTCGAATCGATGCAACAGGACGCCCGCTTCGCACTGCGCATGCTGCGCAAGAATCCGGGATTCACGGCCGTCGCCGTTCTCACCCTCGCTCTCGGCATCGGCGCAAACACCGCCATTTTCAGTCTCATCAACGCCGTGATTCTGCGGTCGCTCCCTGTCGAGGATCCCGGGCAACTGGTCGAAATGCAAATACACCGTCAGGACGCCTATCCCATCGTCACCAGTTTTTCCTATGTGGAGTATCAGCGTCTGCGCGACCAGAATCAGGTGTTCTCGGGGCTGATCACCGCTTCGAACACATCGCTTCACTTCACGTCCGGAACACAAACCGAGGCCACCAGCGGACAGTTCGTCTCGGGAAATTTCTTTTCCGTCCTTGGCGTGTCGCCGTTCATCGGCCGTACGATCCTCCCCTCGGACGATTCATCAGGCGAAAATCCTTCCGTCGCTGTGATCAGTTACGGTCTGTGGCAGCGGAGTTTTGGCGGCGATCCTTCGATCATTGGGAGGCAAATCGAAATCGAAACGCTGCCGTTCACGATCGTCGGCGTCGCGGCCCCGAAGTTTTCCGGCCTTCAAGTCGGCATATCGCAGGATTTCTGGGTCCCCATGTCTGCCGAGCCGCTGGTGCATGCGCAGAGTTGGCTCCCGCAACCGGGTTCCCACTGGATTGGCATCGTGGGCCGTCTCAAACCCGGCGTTACTTCCGCCGCAGCGCGCACGAATCTCGGGGTCGTCTACGGTCAAATGGTGGCCGAACAAGCGGCGCAGATGCGCGAAGGCCGCAGCAAGCAGATATTCCTCGCGCAGAAAATCGACGTTGCGCCCGCAGCCAATGGCCTCTCCCGGCTGCGCCGCCAGTTCTCGAAGCCTCTGGTGATCCTGATGGTTTTGGTCGGTCTGGTGCTGATCATTGCCTGCGCGAACGTCGCAAGTTTGCTTCTGGCGCGAGCCACTTCGCGCCGGCGCGAACTTGCCGTGCGACTGGCACTCGGCGCCAGCCGTCGGCGGTTGATGCGTCAATTCCTCACCGAATCGCTGGTTCTCTCATCTGTTGGAGGCGCGGCCGGGCTCATCCTCGCGTTTTTTGCGAGCAATTTTCTGGTCCGGTTCATGTCGGCCACGCCCGTGCCGCTGGTGATTGATTTGCGCCCCGACATTCGCGTTCTGCTCTTCACGGTCGTGGTTTCTCTTTTGAGCGGCACACTGTTTGGAATTGCGCCCGCCTTCCGCGCAACCCAACTTGACGCCGGTCCCAATCTCAAAGAACGTGCGCCGTCTCTCACGTCGGGCCGGCCCGGCGCACGTCTCGGCAAGGCGCTGATCGTTTCGCAGATTGCACTTTCTCTGCTGATCCTGGTGAGCGCCGGACTGTTCGTCGGCACCCTTCGCAATCTCAAGACGTTTGACCCGGGCTTTGATTCCGACAATGTTCTTCTTGCAAGCGTTGACCCGGGCAGAGCCGGCTACAAGGATGCTCAACTCTCCGGGTTTTACCATCAGCTGCTCGACCGCCTCAATCAGCAGCCAGGCGCGCGTTCGGCGAGCCTTTCGATGGTTTCTCCTGTCGCTGGCGGAGGCGTCGAGCTATCCGTTTCTGTCGAAGGCTATGTTCCGCACCCGGACGAAGACAATTCGGTCTACGTCAATCGCGTTTCGCCCGGCTATTTCGCTACCGTCCGTACGCCATTGTTGCTGGGCGGTGACTTCAGGGCGCAAGATTCGCCAGCATCTCCGCAGGTCGCGATCATCAACGAAACGATGGCGCAATACTATTTTCACGGCGCAAGCCCCATCGGCCGTCATGTTACCCTTGCAGGCAATACTCCCGTCGAACTGGAAATCGTGGGCGTCGTCAAAGACTCCAAATACATAAACCTGCGCGAGGAAATTCACCGCACGATCTTTACCAATTGTTTCCAGGCGCCGAAAATGCCGGGCTCCCTGGACCTTGAAATCAGGACAGAGGCAAGCCCGTTGGCTCTGGCGCCCGCTGTTCGCAGCGCGGTTGCCGAAATCTCCAGCACAGTCCCGGTCTCAAGCTTTGGCACTCTTGACGAACAAGTCGATCGCTCCATCACGCAGGAGCGGCTCGTGGCTGCTCTTTCCGGCTCCTTCGGAGCTCTCGCGCTGCTGCTTGCCTGCATCGGTCTTTATGGACTGATGTCCTACAGCGTCGGAACGCGCGTCAGTGAAATCGGAATTCGCATGGCGCTTGGGGCCGAACGCGCAAACGTCGTCTGGATGATTCTTCGCGAATCCCTGGCTCTGGCCGCTCTGGGAGTTGTGATCGGAGTTCCCATCGCGCTGGTCACGGCGCGTCTGGTCGCGAGCGAGATTTCCGGGCTGCTTTTCGGCCTCTCTGCCACCAGCAAGGCTACGGTTGTTTTCGCCTGTGCGGCGCTGGTTGGCAGCGCCGCGTTGGCCAGCTGCGTTCCGGCGATTCGCGCTTCTCGTGTCGATCCGGCGAGCGCCATGCGCTGCGAATAAGAAACGGTGGTATCGCGCCATGAATGAAAATATTGCGGCCCGTCTCCGTGCTTTCGCCTCCCGCGTCCGTGGCCTGATCAATTCGCGCGCCACCGATTCCGACTTCGCTCGGGAGCTCGAATCTCACCTCGAGCTTCTTACCGAAGACAACATCCTCCGCGGTCTCTCGCCCCAAGAAGCCGAACGCGCGGCACGCTTGAAACTTGGCAGCGCAGCCGAGCTTCGCGAATCGCATCACGACCGGCGCACGCTGCCCTGGCTCGAATCGCTTGCACGGGACATTCGCTTCGCGCTCCGCATGCTGCGCAAAAACCGAGGCTTCACCGCGGTCGCCGTCTTGACTTTAGCCCTCGGCATTGGCGCAACAACGGCCATTTTTACGATTGTCGACGGCGTCGTGCTCAAGTCGCTCCAATATCCCGACGCGGATCGCATCGTCTCGGTGAACACACTCTGGACCGATTCAGGCAAAGAGAATCAAAGCACAACCGGCGGCGACCTGATGGATTTGCGCGGTGCAACGGATTCCTTCGCAGCCTTCAGCTACTACCACGGCGGCGAGTTTGGTGTGCAGCTTAGCCACGGAGCCGACTTCGGTGGCGTCTATCTGGTCGATCCCGATTTCTTCCACGTCTTTGCCGTGCTTCCCAGCATCGGCCGCACGTTCTCAGCGCAGGACGCCGGTCGTTCCGCCGTGATCAGCGAAGCCTTCGCAGAGCGCAATTTTGGATCGGTATCCTCAGCTCTCGGCCAGACCATCGGAATCGAAGGCACCGTCTACGAGATCGTCGGTGTGATGCCGCCGATGTTTCAATTTCCCCGGCAGGCGCAGATATGGGCAGCGGTTTCGCCAACGCCCTCAAATAAAAATCGCTCCGGCTACAATTACCATTCTGTTGCTCGAATGCGTCCCGGCCTTTCACCTCAGGTCGTCGATTCACAACTTCTCTCGATTGCCAATCGCTTAGCCGCCAGCTTTCCAGATACCAATGGACGCAAGACTTTTACGGTCGTGCCGTTACAATCGCAGTTAGCAGCACCCGTGCGCACCACGCTGCTTCTCCTGCTGGCCGCTGTCGGCTTGGTGCTGCTGATCGCCTGCGCCAACGTGGCAAATCTGATGCTCGCGCGCGCCACTTCGCGTGTGCGCGAACTCGCCGTCCGCGCCGTCCTCGGAGCGGGCCGTGCTCGGCTTGTCGTCCAGTTGTTGTCGGAAAGCCTCGTTCTCGCGGTCGCTGCCGGTCTTCTCGGAATCATCTTCGCCGCATGGGGAACCCAAGCGCTGCTGGTCGTCGGCGGCCGCTTCCTTCCGGCGCCGTTGTTCGAGGACATTCAATTCGATTGGCGCGTGCTGGCTTTTGCATGCGTTGCATCGCTTCTCACGAGCGTCCTTTTCGGCATTGCACCGGCGTGGCAAGCGTCGCGTATCGACCTGCAAAGCGCCATGAAACGAGCCGACAGCCGCGGCGCGCTCGGCGGAGGCCCGTCGCGCCTTCGCGATTCGCTGGTCGTTGCTCAGATTGCTCTTTCGCTCCTGTTGGCCGTCGGCGCCGGTTTGCTCTTCCGGACGCTCGTGGCTTTGCACAACGCTCCGATGGGATTCCGCACCGAAGGCATTCTCGTCACGTACGCCTCCGCGCCGGCGCGTACGTTGCCGGAAGCGCTTCAGGACACACGCACTTTCAGCGACGTGTTCAGCCGCCTGCGCAGGCTTCCCGGAGCGATCTCGGTAGCGGGAGCCATGGGTCTGCCGGCGGGCCAATACAATTCGGATGGATCGTTCGCGATTGAAGGCAAACAAACTTTCGGCGGCGATTTTCGAAAGCTTCCCTACGCCGGCCAACGTGTCGCCAGCCCTCGATACTTCGAGACGATGGGCATTCCGCTGCTTCGCGGCCGCGATTTCGATGACGGCGATCTTTACGATCGTCCATTTGTGGCCATCATCAGCGAATCACTTGCGCGCCAGAATTTTCCAAACGAAGACCCCATCGGTCACCGCATCATGACCGGCATGGATTCGCCAAAGTGGATGACCGTCGTTGGCATCGTCGGTGATGTGCGCCAGAGCTCACCCGCCGCTCAACCCGGCTCGGAAATCTACATGCCGCTCGAGCAGCATCCCTTTCCATCGACTGACCTGGAAGTTGTCGTGCGAACCGGAGCAAACCCGGAGGACTTGATTCCCGCCGTGCAACGAACCATTCACGAAACGAGTCCCGAAATCGCCGTGAAGTTCACCACCATGCGCGACCTCTTGAGTGACTCAATCGGTGCGCAGAGTTTCCGCACAGCGCTCGCGTCGATTTTCGCTGTGCTGGCGCTCCTGCTCGCGCTCTCCGGCATGTACGCCGTAATGAGCTATGTCACCACCCAGCGCACGTCGGAATTCGGCCTGCGTTCCGCTCTCGGCGCGCAACGCGGCAACATCGTAGCTCTCGTCCTAAGCAGCGCCGTAAAAGTAGCGGCAACCGGCGTGATCCTCGGCCTTCTGCTCTCAGTCTTCGCCTCGCGGCTCTTGGAGTCCATGCTGTTTGGGGTCAAGAGCCTCGATGCGGCCACCTACGCGATCGTCGCCGCCGTCATCTTGCCGATCATCTTGCTGGCCGCCGCGGCTCCGGCTTGGCGCGCCGCGTGTGTAGACCCAATGGTTGCGCTCCGCCATGAATAACGCCATCGCGTCCGGTGCCCGAGCGCTGCTCTCTCGCGTCCGCGGTCTGTTCGCCGCGCGCGATCTTGATTCGGACTTTGCGCAGGAACTCGAAGCGCACCTCGAGCTGCTCATCGACGAAAACATCCGCCGCGGCATGCCGCCGGCCGAAGCCGCCCGCGCTGCACATCTGAAACTTGGCGGCATTGCCGAGCTTCGCGAATCCCATCACGACCAGCGCACGCTCCCGTGCCTTGAATCGCTCGGCCGGGACGTCCGCTTCGGCGTGCGCATGCTCGGCAAAAATCCCGGCTTCACCATGGTCGCGGTGCTCACTGTCGCCCTGGGCATCGGCGCGAACACGGCCATCTTCAGCCTCATCGAAAGCACGCTGCTCCGCCCGCTCTTGTTCCGTGATGCGGACCGGATCGTGCGCATTTACTCTACAAAGAACGGCGCGCTACTCACGCCGAACGGCAGTGGCCGTCTGGGCGGACCATCCCCCATGGATATGCGCGACTTCGCTCAGCGCAATCACACGTTTGACGGCATGGCGGTCTATGACACGTGGCGGAAAAATGTCAGTTTCGTCGACAGCGGATCGGAGCCCGAGCAAATGAACGTCGGCTTGATGCCCGGCTCGTACTTCGAGATTCTGGGCATAAATCCAGTCATGGGCCGGCTCTTCACCCAGCAGGAAAACCAAGTCGGCCGCAATTACGTCGCGGCAATCAGCGAACAATTGTGGAGCCAGCGATTCGGTGCCGACAAGGCGATCCTCGGGCGCCAGATTCGCATCAACGACGAGCCTTACACAATCGTTGCCGTCATCCCCAACCTGATCCCCGCATGGATGGAAGCCACGCAAATTCAGATTTGGACGCCCTTCGCATTTTCGGATCTCTGGTCAGACAGCGCGCGCGGCTCTCGTGGTTATGGGTCGCTTGCGCGCATCAAACAGGGCGTTTCGTTCGAGCAAGCCCAGGCGGACCTTGCCGTAATCGCCGCCGATCTGTCCGCCTCGCATGCCCTGGACCAGGGGGTCGGCGTCTCGCTCGAAAAGCTTTCAGACTCGCGCGCGCGCAATTTGCGCCCGATGCTTTTCCTGCTGATGGGAGCCGTCAGCCTCATCCTTCTCATCGCCTGCGCTAACTTGGCCAATCTGCTGCTCGCGCGAAATTCGGTCCGCAAGCGCGAACTTGCCGTCCGCGCCGCTCTCGGCGCCGGAAGAAAAAGACTCGTACTTCAGTTGCTTGTCGAAACCCGGTTGCTTTCGTTGGTCGGCGGCGGACTCGGCCTTTTTCTCGCACGAATCGGCGTTGCCGCGCTGATCAAATTCCACCCCGCGGACCTGCCGCAGGTCTTGTCGGTCGGCGTCGATGGGCGCGTGCTGGCGTTCACAATTTTCGCTTCCGTAGGCACGAGTTTAATTTTTGGTCTTGGCCCGGCGCTGGCGGCCTCGCGCTCGGACCCAATCGAGTCTCTCAAGCTCGGCTCGCGCTCCGGCAACACGGGGTCGCACGGCCGGCGCATGCGCACGATTCTTATCACGTCGGAAATGGCGATGTCGTTGATGCTCCTGGTCGGAGCAAGCCTGCTCGTGCAAAGCGTGATGCGTCTCGAGCGCCAGGCCCTCGGCATTCGCCAGGATCATCTCCTCGCCGGACACTTCTACGTACCCGGCGCCCGCTATCCGAACCCGGACGCAATCACGCGCTTTTGCGATCAGTTCGCGGATCGAGTGCGCGCTTTGCCCGGGGTTCTTAATGCGACCGTCACCACGATCTACCCGCCCAACGATTCATGGGTGCAGATGCTCGATATCCCGGGCCATCCGGCCACGCAGATTCAGGACGTTGCCACCGCAAGATTCGGCGTCGTCGATTCGCATTTCGTCGGTACTCTGGGCATTCCGCTCATCCGCGGACGCGATTTCGCCGAATCCGACACCGCCACGTCGACGCCCGTGGCTCTCATCAGCCAGGAATTTGTGCGCCGCTACTTTCCGACCGAAGATCCGATCGGAGTGCGCATTCACATCGGCCCGCCACAAATTCTCCGGATTCCGGCGGGCGGCGACATTATTTTCGATGCGACCGATGTAACGATCGTCGGCATAATCGGCGACTTCCGGAATAGCGGTCTGGCTTCCCCGCCCGGGCCGCAGATCATCACTCTGTACTCGCAGCATCCGCTTGTGAACTACGGGTTCAAAGACATCGTCATCCGCACCGCCGCCGATCCGCACCTGGTCATTCCCGAAGTAACGCGCCAGCTGCACGCGCTCGACTCGGATATGCCGTTCGCCGAAACGCGCACGGTCGACGAAATCATCGAACAGAACACGGGCAGCCAGCGCTTCATCTCCCTGTTGCTCGGATTGTTCGCGGTTGCCGGCCTGCTGCTCGCCGCAGTCGGGATCTTCGGCGTCGTTTCGTTCCTCACTTCGCAGAGGCGGCATGAAATGGCGATCCGTGTTGCTGTGGGCGCGAGCGTGGCCGATATCCTTTGGCTCGTCTTGCGCGAAGGCCTTCGCACGGCTCTCATCGGCGCTTCTATTGGCCTGGTGGGCGTCTGCGCCGTCGAGCGATTGATGCGCGGGCTTCTGTTCGAAATTTCGCCGCTGGATCCGCTCACAATTGCGGGAGCAGCACTCTTCCTTGTCGCGCTTGTGACGATCGCTTGTTGGTTGCCGGCTTGGCGCGCCTCTCGCGTCGACCCGCTCTTGGCACTCCGCCACGAATAAGCGATTTCGAACCACAACGAACCATGAAAATGATCTCCAGATGGCGGTATGTTGGAGCACCGCCTAGTGGATGAGGGCCGAGCTAATCTGGCGCGACACGTGTGGGCGCCAAAAAACAGAGCGAGAAAGTAACCAGGAAAAGGAGAGAGAAAGCGTCGAAAAACCCAATAAATCGATACCTTGCGCGAAACTCACGGGCTATTTCTTGACTTCACCGCTGATTCGGCTGCTAGAAAACCATTCGTAAAACACAAGACAATCGTAGCCCTCACCGGTTCGCGGGCTTCTACGTACACGAGCTTTCCCGGCCGGCGAATCGATGTGCCCCGGTGAAACGCTATGCGAAAGGGAATCATCGTGTGTACTATAACAGATAGTACAGCAATTGCCGCAGGAAATTTCGCACAAACCGCTTGACCCGTCGCTGCCGGTCGCGGCATGACTTGTCGCGCGGTTCGTGTGGACACCGACTCATGCGAATCGCGCAGCGTCTGACTTTTCGCCTGTCCGTCAGACGCTGCCAATGCAGCAAATTGACCAACCAGAGCCATCGCTATCACAATTGCTATTGGTAGCCCCGGGCGCAATGCGCTGTCGAATCGATTGTAAAAGTGTCACATCGGGCCGCCCGTTCGGTCCAAACCGTCGTATCCTCACTTCGCGCACTTATGAGCGAAACTCCGCCTGCCATGCTCCGCGAATCGCTTCTCGACTACTTCGGTCCCGGTTCGCGCCCTTCGGACGAACCCGCGATTGTCTGGCGCAAGGGCTACCGACGTGAACGCTGGTCCTATTCAACGCTTCTGGGCACGGCCAGGGGTTTCGCCAGGGAACTGGAAGCGCGCAACATCGCCAAAGGCGACCGCGTCCTTCTTTGGGGAGAGAATTCCGGTGAATGGATCGCCGCATTTCTGGGCTGTATTTATCGGGGAGCGATCGCCGTCCCCCTCGACGCGATCGGAGAGCAGGGATTTGCGCAACGTGTGGCCGACCAGGCGGGCGTGCGACTCGCGGTCGTGGGAGGCGGCCTTCCCGCCCAAAATCTCGCGCCGCAAATTGTCGTGCTGGACGATCTACCGCAAGTCGTTGCCAGGCATTCGGAGGAGTATTTCGCACCAGCACCTGCACATCGAGAGGATCCGGTCGAAATCGTCTTCACTTCGGGCACAACGGCCGAACCGCGTGGCGTTGTCCTGACCCACGGAAATATCCTTGCGAATCTCGCGCCGATCGAAAAAGGATTCGACCAATACCGCCGTTACGAGCGCTTTTTCCATCCAATCCGGATTCTTGATCTTCTTCCTCTCAGCCACGTGTTCGGGCAGTTTCTCGGCATATTTCTGCCGCAAGTCTTCGGTGCGACTGTCTTGTTCATGGACACGCTTAACCCCGCCGAGGTGATTCGCGAAATTCATGACGAACGTGTCTGGGCGCTCGTCGCAGTCCCGCGTCTGATCGAATCACTCCAAGGCCATCTCGAGCGCGATCTTGAAACGAACGGCCAAATGCCGAAATTCCGCCGCAATTTCGAACGCGGCGCGGGTGAGCACTTTTTTCGCCGCTGGTGGCGCTTCCGGACCATCCGTCACCGCTTTGGATGGAGATTCATGGCGATGGTTTCTGGGGGTGCCGCGCTTCCCGCCGAAACCGAGAATTTCTGGACGCGCCTCGGCTACGCGGTCATTCAAGGCTACGGTCTCACCGAAACCACATCGCTCGTCAGCCTGAATCATCCCTTTCGCGTTGGACGCGGCTCAATCGGCAAGCCGATGCCGGGTCTCGAGGTGAAGCTTTCCCCCGAGGGCGAAATCCTGGTGCGCGGCGAAAATATCGCCTCGGGCTACTGGTCGAGTGGGGAAGTTGCTCCTGCCGTTGACGCCCAAGGCTGGTTCCACACCGGCGATCTCGGTGAACGCGATGACGCCGGCAATCTCTATTTCAAAGGTCGCAGCAAGAATGTGATCGTCACCCCCGAGGGATTAAAGGTTTATCCCGCGGATCTTGAAGCCGAACTTCGCAAAGAACCCGGCCTCCGCGATTGCGTCGTCATCGGCCTGGATGTGTCGGGCAACGCGCAAGCCTGCGCGGTCCTGCTTGTTCGCGACGGCAATTCCGCCGACGTCGATCGACAAGCGGCGGCTATCGTTCGAAGCGCAAACCAGCGCCTCGCGCCGTTTCAACAGATGCGCCGATGGGTTGTCTGGCGCGACCAGGATTTCCCCCGCACCCGGACACAAAAGCCGATCCTGGCGAAAATCCGGGCCGCCGCCGAAGCCGAGCTTCAAGGACGCGGGCAAACCGCAACAAGCACCACCAGCGATCTTCTTGCTCGCTTCTCGCGAGGCCGCACATCCGTCAAAGACCCGCTCGAGCTCAGTTCGATCGAGCGCGTCGAACTGATCAGTGAGCTTGAAGACCGCTACCAGGTCGATCTCAGTGAAGCCGATTTTTCGTCCGCCGAAACCACCGCCGCGATGGAACACCTGCTGGAATCCCCTCCCCGGCGAACGCAGGCGTTTCAATATCCGATGTGGCCGTTCCGCTGGCCGGCGCGCGCCCTCCGCGCCATCATCGTCAACTGTCTTGCGCTCCCTGCGGTGTTCCTCCTCGGCTGGCCTCGCCGCCGCGGACGCGAAAAGCTTGCATCCGCGATCAGCGGCAGCGCGAATCTGGTTGTGGCGAATCACGTCACCTATTTTGATCCCGCTTACGTGTTGGCTGGCCTTCCGCGAAAAATCCGCCGTCGCCTCGCCGTCGCCATGGATGGCGAGCTGCTCGAATCAATGCGCACGCCATTGCCCGGCACGAATTTCCTCCTCGGCATCGTCGGCCGCATCAAATATTTTCTGCTCGTGTCGATCTTCAACGTCTTCCCGCTTCCCCGCCAGGCGGGATTTCAACGCAGCTTCGCCTTCATGGGCGGCCTGATCGACCGCGGGTGGAACGTCCTGGTTTTTCCCGAGGGGGTCACTACGAAAGACGGCCGGATGGGCCCATTTCGCGCCGGCATCGGCCTGCTCGCAATGCGCCTGCGCGTACCGGTGATTCCCGTCTACCTGGGCGGACTTGCAAAACTGAAACTCAGCGGCAGGAGGGTCGTCGCGCTTCCCGGTGAGATAGAAATCCTGTCAGGGGAACCGGTTCGTTTCGACGAAAACCAATCCCCCGAAAAAATCGCCCAGGAATTGCAGAATCGCGTGGCCGCGCTTGCGAGAGAAACCGGTTAAGCGCCCGTCAAACTTGCAGGCTCACGCGGCGCCCGCGTCAGCCTGCGCTCCGACGATCCATCCGTCGGCCAGTTGGATCGTGCGATTTCCATAGGCGGCCCATGCGTCGTTGTGCGTCACCTGAATGATCGTGGTCCCTTCGTCGTTCAATTTTTTCAGAAGGTCCATGATCATTTTTCCCTGGCTCGAATGCAGGCTTCCGGTCGGTTCGTCGGCCAGGATCAGCTTGGGATTTCCGATCACCGCGCGCGCCACGGCCACCAATTGCTGCTGGCCGCCCGAAAGCTGGTGCGGAAAAAGATCCTTCTTCCCCACGATCTGGAATCGATCGAGCGTATCGGCCACCAGCGATTGCCGTTCCGCTTTTCGCATGTCGCGGTAGGAAAGCGGCAGATCCAGATTTTCAGCCACCGTCAGATTGTCGAGCAGATGGTACTGCTGGAATACGAATCCCACGTACTGCTTGTGCAGCTCGACGCGCTTGCGGTTATCCAGTTTGTGTACGGCATGGCCGAACAGGTAATACTCGCCCTTCCACGCGCCGTCCAGCATTCCAATAATCGCCATCAACGTGGACTTGCCCGCGCCCGAAGGTCCCATGATCGTGACGAACTCGCCTTCGTTAATCGCGGCACTGATGCGCCGGAGCACCCACGTCTTTCCGGCTCCGGCTTCGTAGAATTTCTCAACGTTCGTCAGCTTGATCACACATCCTCCCAACGGTCTCAGATCTCAAGATCATTCGTATCGCAGCGCCACGAGCGGGTCAACATGCGCCGCTCTCCGCGCCGGAATATAGGTCGCAAAAAGTGCGACCACGCTCAGCACGACCGTAACAGCGACGAACACGGTCGGATCCCACGCCTTCACGCCGAAAATCATGCTCGCCATCAGGCGCGTCAATGCCAACCCGGCCCCGACGCCGATCAAGACGCCTGCAAGCACAAGCTGCATGCCTTGCCAGACGATCATTCCGCGCACTTTTTGCGGCGCGGCACCGAGCGCCATGCGAATGCCGATCTCCTGTGTCCGCTGCTGCACCGAATAGGCCATCAGCCCGTAGATTCCCACGGCTGCCAGCAGCAGCGCGACGCCGGCAAAAATGGTCAGCAGCGTCGTATTGAAATCCTGGCGCGCGGTGGACTCTCCCACCACCTGCTCCATCGAACGAATATGGCCGACGGGCAATCCGCCGCTGGCTGCGCGTAACTCGCGCTGAATCTCCTGACTGAGACTGTACGGAGCGACTTTCGTACGCACCACCCACATGATGGGGAGAATCTGTTCGTTGAGCGCCGTCATGCCGTCTGTGACCTGGGAAACCGGAATATACATGATCGGGAACGGATTCGCGTTGAGGCCGCCATCGCGAACGTCGCCGACGATCCCGATGATCTGCCGAGGCGGTTCCGAAAACTGAGGGCCGACGTCTTTGCCGATGGTGATGCGCATCCCGATGGGATCGTCTTTGGGGAAATACTGCTTAACAAGCGCCTCATTGACCAGGACGACCGGGGCGGCACCGCCGTCGTCGCGGTCGGTGAAGGCGCGTCCTCGGACGATGGGAATCTTGAACACGCTGAAATAGTTCGGGGAAACGCTGCGCCACGCGCCGCCCGGACGATTCTGCGGGTCGGCTTCGGGCCGTCCTTCAATCGCAAAGCCGAGACCAAAGCTCGGTTCGAGAGGAAGCGAGCAGGTGGTGGCTGCGGCCTCAACTCCGGGAAGTCCATCGATTCGATCGACACCGTCGCGAACCAGTTGCGCAACGCCGGCCGTCTTGGCAAAGCGCGCGTCGCCAAGCGACATGTTCATCGTGAGAATGTTGTGGCTGTCGAAACCGGGCTGGACCTGACGGAGAGCGATGTATGTGCGGATCAGAAGAGCCGAGCCCGCGAGCAGAATGAGCGCAAGGGCCATTTCGACCACCACCAGAATCGAGCGGGCTTTGTTCTGCCGGAACCCGCTGCCGGAGCGCGAACCGCTCTCTTTCAGCGTGATATTCAGATCGACTCGCGACGCGTGAAGAGCGGGGATCAGCCCGAAAAGAATTCCGGTGAAGACCGAGACGATGAGCGTGAAAACCAGCACACGCCAATCAAGCGAGAGCGCGGCGCCTTTGTCTCCAATGCGAGGAATGTTGCCGGGATTCATGGCGAGGAGCGTGCGGACCCCAAAGAATCCGATCATCAGGCCGAGGGCCCCGCCGACAAGAGACAAAAGGACGCTTTCGGTGAGCAGCTGGTTGATGATTCTGCGGCGGCCGGCGCCCAAAGCGGAGCGAATGGCAATCTCGCGGCGCCTTACCGCGGCGCGGGCCAGCAGCAGATTGGCAATATTCGCGCAAGCGATGAGGAGTACGAATGCGACCGTGCCGAGAAGCAGGTAAAGCGCGGTGCGAACATTGGCCACTTGCGCTTCTTCGAGCGTTTGCACCGTGAATCCATTGCGAGGGCCCAACGCGCGCGGGTACTTGCGGCGGAACTGATCGGCCGCCAAAGTCATGGCAGCTTTTGCCTGCGCGACCGATACTCCGGGCTTAAGACGGGCAGCGGAAAGCAGATAGTTACCCTGGTTCGCACTATTGGGATCAGCCTGGAGCGGAAGCCAGATATCGGACGCGGGATCCCAGCGAAAACTCGGGTCGAGAATGCCGACAACTTCGTAAGGCTGGCCGCCGATCTCGATGTTCTTACCCACCATCGCGGGATCGCTCCCGTAGCGGCTGCGCCAGAGCCCGTTGCTGATGACAGCGACGCGCGGGCCATTGGGAATGTCTTCTTCCGCGGTGAACGTGCGCCCCTGAGCCAGGCGCGCCCCGAACAATTTGAAATAGGAGGCCGAGACGTGAATGCCGCTGAGCTGCTCGGGTCGATCGCCGCCGGTCATGTTCATGCGGCCCACACCGAGATCATAGAGCGAAGCGTCGTCAAAAACCTGGGAGAGATCGCGCCAAGCCATGAATTTTGGAATGGAGGTGACGCCATTCCCGCCCCCGGGGAAACTGGTTTGCAACTGAACGATACGATCCGGATCGGGGTAAGGAAGCGGCCGCAGCAAAACCGTGTCAACGACCGAGAAAATCGCCGTGTTTGCACCAATGCCCAAGGCGAGCGTAATGATCGCCACGGCCGCGAAGCCGGGGTTCTTCGACAACGCACGCAACGCATAGCGCGCGTTCTGAATCAGCGATCCCATTTTGAAAAGGCCATCAACGATTGCCCTTCAATCGAAACCTACTCGTAACGCAGTGCAATCAGCGGATCAACTTGCGTCGCGCGCTTGGCGGGCAAAAGGCAAGCAATTACGCCGACGACCGCGAGCACGGCAACGACGCCTCCGTAGGTCCACGGATCGGTCGCCGTCACGCCGTAAATCTGGCTCGCCATCAATTTTGTGAGGCCGTAGCTTGCGCCCATTCCGACGAGCACCCCGACGATAATCGGCCTCAGCCCCTTGAGCAGCACCATCTTCAATACCCCGTCTGGCTGCGCGCCCAGGGCCATCCGAATCCCGATATCGTGCGTCTGCAGCGAAACCGTGTATGCCATCACGCTGAAAACGCCAATCGCCGAAAGAATCAGCCCGATTCCGGCGAAAATGCCGAGCAATACGAGCCCGAATTCCGGCGCCGCCACATAATCGCGATGCAAGATCGTTTCAAGCGAGTCCGGATTGCCGAGCGTGATATTTGAATCGATGCTCGAAATCACAGCTCTCACGTTGGGCAGTACCGAATCGGGATTCACCGCCGTGCGAATCAGGACGGCATCGCCGGCAAGCGTCGTGATCGTGTGCGGAATATAGGCCTCGGGCATCGTGTCTTTTTCGAGGCCCGCGTTCCGTACGTCCCCCACGATCCCCACGATTTCGAAATAAGCGTCTTTCGGCCCGCCCGGAATCCGGTCGAGCACGTTGAACTTGATGGTTCGCCCGATCGGATCCTGGCCGCCAAAGAAATCGTGCACGAGCCGTTTGTTTACCACGGCGACCTTTCTCACCGAGTCGATCTCGGTCGCCGTCAGCAATCGTCCGCGAACCAGAGGCACGCCGATCGTCGCGAAATAGTCTTCGCTGATCAGATCAACCGATGCCGTCCATTTATCCGAATGCGTCGTTCCCGGAACGGTCACTTCGGTTGTCGCGCCGCCTTCGACCGGCACCGTCATCGATTCGGTTACGTTTGTCACTCCTGGAAGACTCGCGATTCGAGGCATCGCTTGCCGAAAAAACTGCTCTTTGGCCGCCGCCGTTTTGTACTGGCCGTTCGGGAAAACGATTCGCGTGAACAATATGTTTTTCGAATTGAAGCCCAGGTCGACGTGGCCAAGCGCGAAGAAGGTCCGCATCATCAGCCCCGCACCCACGAGCAACACGATTGCAAGTCCTACTTGCGCCGCCACCAACGCCGTCCGCAATCTTCCGTGCCCGCTCGCCGCTCCCACACCTTTCCCCGTGCTCATGAGTCTGCCGTGCAAGTCGCCGCGTGCCGCGCGCAACGCCGGAGCCAGCCCGCAGAGCAGCGTCGTAATCAGGGTCACCCCCATCGTCGCGAGTAGCGCCACCGCGCTCAAGTGAATTTCCACTTCCGACGGGATCGTGTCGGGGGGAATCGTCGCTTTCACCCACTGCAAACCGCCGTACGCCAGGAAACAGCCGATCGCTGCGCCCGCCGAAGCGAGTACAAAGCTCTCGGCCAGCAATTGACAAATCAAGCGTCCGCCCGTCGCCCCAATCGTCGCGCGGATAGCCAGCTCTTTTTCGCGCGCCGTGGCCCGTGCCAGCAGAAGGTTCGCCACGTTGCTGCAAGCGATCAGCAGCAACATGAGCACCGCACCCAGAAGGATGTAGATCATGGTGCGCAGACCGCGCGTGTAAAGATCGGCAATCGTGCCCACCTTCACATGGAACTGTTTGGGATAAAGATCGGGATAGGTCTTCGCTTCGTTGTGCGCAAGCACTTCCATCTCGGACGCCGCCTGACCCAGCGTCACGCCGGGCTTTAAACGCGCCACGGTCCAGACGTAAAGCGGCTGATCCGGCTGCCCGCCCATGGCAGAGGCGTTCAGGTTGGGAGTGATGTCCATCGGAATCCAGATGTCCGCGCCGAGCAGCAAAAACCGCGGCGGCATGATCGCCACGAGCGTCCGCTGCACGTTGTTGATGGTCAGAGTGGTTCCGAGCACCTTCGGATCGCGATTAAATCGCTCGTGCCACATCCGGTCGCTCATCACGAAGACGGGCGGCGCTCCCGGTGCCCCGTCGGAGTCGGTGATTTCGCGGCCCAGCAGCGGGTTCACGCCCAATCCGGAGAACATTCCCGGATCCAGGATTCCCCCATCGACGCGATACGTAGAGTTGCCAACCATGTAGACGGCATCGGTGCTGTTGGCGGCCATCATGTCGCTGAAGACGTGGTTCTCTGCCTTGAAGTCAAAAAACTCCTTCACGGTGTAACCGTTGCGTCCGTAGGGACCGGTCTGCGACATGTCGTGAATGTAGATGTGAACCAGCTTGCCGGAATCCGCGTAGGGGAAGGGATCGATCAGCACACTGTAGGCAACGCTGAAAATCACCGTCGTCGCGCCGATGCCCAGCGCCAGCGCCAGGAGCGCGAGCGCCACCGATCCGCGATCCTTGCGAAAGCTGCGCACGGCATAACGAAGGTCCCGCCCAATCGATCCGGCCATACTCATAGCGTGCTCGCTTTCCGCAAGGGCGGTTGCCGAAGGGTCGCATAACCTTCGGCGGCTGGAGTGAACTTCGCTGAGGTTTAGTCGTTCGCTGCGGCGGCGGTGTTTGTCACTTCTTCGACGATCTTGCCGTCGAACAGATGAACCGTGCGGTCCGCAATCGCCGCGTAGCGCGGATCGTGCGTCACCATGCAGATCGTCGCGCCTTCGGCGTGCAACTGGCGCAGCAGATCGATCACCGCTTCGCTGTTCTTTGAGTCGAGGTTCCCGGTCGGCTCGTCCGCCAGCAGGATCGAAGGCTGCCCGACAAGCGCGCGAGCCACGGCCACGCGCTGCTGCTGGCCGCCCGAAAGTTGCGACGGATAGTGCTTGGCGCGATGCGCCATGCCGACGCGTTCGAGCACATTCTGCACCCGCTCTTTGCGCTCCTTCGCACCCATGCTGCGATAGGTCAGCGGCAGTTCCACGTTCTCAAACACAGTGAGATCGCCGATCAGGTTGAACGCCTGGAAAATGAACCCGATCTCGCGATTGCGGATGCGCGTGCGGTCCGAGAGCGAAAGCTTCTCGACCGGTTCGGTGTGGATCCAGTAATTGCCGTCGGTGGGCGAGTCGAGCAGGCCGAGAATCGAAAGCAGTGTCGATTTGCCACAGCCCGAAGGCCCGGCGATCGAAAGAAACTCGCCAGTCTTGATTTCCAGGTGTACGCCGCTCAGTGCGTGCGTTTCGACTTCATCGGTCAAAAACACTTTCGTCAGTGCTTCGAGCCGGATCAACGTCTGCAAGCTGCTGCTCATTGTCACTCCTTCATCACCGAATTTTCAGTTTGATACGAAAATTGTCACTTCAACTCCACGCGGTCATAGTTATCCTCGGCGGACATATCCGAAAGGATCACCTGATCGCCCACCTGCAAGCCGCCGCGTATTTCAACTGCGTTGACCGAGGCTCTTCCCAAGTCCACCTGCACGCGCACGGCTTCCTTTCCGTCCGGCGTGAGCTTGAAGAGTCCAACCTTGCTGTTTTCGTCGCCATGCACCGGTCGGCCCACGAACATCACATCCGCCAGCCGCTCGATTTCAATCGTGCCTTCCACGCTCAATTGCGGCACCGCCCCCGGCGGCAGCGCCCCATCAAGCTTGACATCCACCGTGCGAGTCCCGTTGAGCACGGCGGGGTCGATACGAATCACGTGGCCCGGAATGACTCCGTTGTGCGTGTCGATCGAAGCTTTCTGTCCGATCTGAATGTCTTTCGCTTGCGTTTCGGCGATCTGGAGCGCCGCTTTCAATTGCGTGGGCTGCGCAACCTTCAGAAGCACCGTGCCGGCCGTCACCTGCTGTCCGACGTCCACATCCAGCTCTTGCAGCACGCCGTCGATGCCCGGTTTGATGTGCAGCCGGTCAAGTTGCGATTTATTGAGCTGGTAGAGCGCTTTCTTTTGATCCACGGTTGACTGCGCAACGGCGAGCTGCGCTTCAATCGAATTCGAGAAGATATCCACTTCTTTTTGCGCAAGGTCGTTTTGCTTGGCGAGCTCTTCGGCCTGCACTTCAGCTGTTTTCGCGTCCAGAGTTGAGGCAAGCCCGTTGGCCAGAAGCTGGTCTTTGGTCTCTTTCTGCATTTCCGCCGTGCGATATTGTGACGAGACCGCGGCCGCCGTCGTGCGCTTATCCATCAACTGATTTTGCAAAAGCGCTTTGGTCTGTTCGAGCGTGGCCTGCGCGCCCTTGAGCTGATATTCGGCATCGAGCGTCTGTTGTTCCAGATTCGGGTTGGTCAAATCCAAAATCACCGTGTCGGCCTTGACCGGCGTTCCGGGCAGCAGATAGCGCTTTTCGACGCGCCCGTCGGTCGCCGCGGGAACAGTCCATGTCGTCTCGGGCACGAGAGTTCCCAAACCCCGAACGTCGCGCAGCATCGGCCCGCGCTTTACCCCGTCGGTATATATCGTCGCGCGATCCACCGAAGGCGCCGCGGGCGTCAAACGCGATAGGCCCAAACCGATTCCAACGATCACCAGCAGCCCCACCGAGGCGTAGATCGTCCGTCGAATCCTCTTTTTTCGTTTCTCATCAGGACGTGCTATATCCATTTCGAACTCCTCGAACTCCGTGGGCCGTTGCGCGCTGTGATGTCCGGCGCGGAATTGCCGTTGCCCTGGATTTTACTCCCGTTGGGCGTTACTCGTATCGCAACGCAACCATCGGGTCCACCCGCATCGCCCGCCGCGCGGGCACGTAACAAGCCAGTAAAGCCGAAGCCACAAGCACCGCCGCCACAGCACCAAAAACCAACGGATCAATCGAGCCGATTCCGTAAAGTTCGGCCTTCATCGCGCGGCCAACCAGATACGAACCCGCCAGGCCGAGCGCCAGCCCGATTCCCGTGAGAAGCATTCCTTCCTTCACAATCAGGCCGAGCACGCGCGAAGGCACGGCGCCAAGCGCCATGCGCAATCCGATTTCATGCGTGCGCTGTGCCACGGCAAATGCCATCACGCCGTAAATTCCCATGGCCGCAAGAATCAGAGCCACCGCTGCAAAAGTTCCGAGCAGCGTCGTCGCGAACCGGTCCCCGGAAAGATCGCGCTCGAGAATCTCGTCCATGGTGCGCACATCGGAAATGGGGAGGTCTGAATCCATCGACTGCACCACCGCTGCGAGGCTCTTGCTCATCCCGGCCGGATCGTTAAATGTCCTCACCGAAATCGCCGCCTGCGGCCATGGGCTCTGCCAAAAGGGAACGTCGATCTCGGCGAAATTTCCGTTGCGTAGGTTGCCATTCTTCACGTTGTGGAATACGCCGATGATCTGCCATTCGATCGGCGGCCCGAGCTTGGTTACGCCCGGGATCAGTTGCTCTACCAGAATTCGCTCTGTGAGCGGATCGGCGTCGCCCAGGAACTTCTTCACGAAATTCTCATTCACCATGGCCACATGCGCGCCGCCCGCTGTGTCCTGTTCGGTGAAGGCGCGGCCTTTCACCATCTGAATACCGTACGTCGAGTAGTAGCCCGGCGTCGTCATTTGAAAGCCGGCGCCCGGCCGCGAAGAGTTGTCGGCGACCGGCTTTCCGGCAATCGTAAACGGCATGCCGAAATTTGTGCCCTCCAGCGGCAAACCGGTCGAGGCAGAAGCGCTCTCGACGCCTGGCAGTGCCTCAATCTTGTCGATCAGCTGTTTGTAAAACCCGTTGATCTGCTCTGGCTGGGTCAGCTTTCCGTTGGGCACCGGCAGGCTGAATGTCAGCACATGGTCCTTGCGAATTCCGAGATCGACTTGCCGCAAATTCCAGAACGTATGAATCGCAAGTCCCGCGCCGGTAAGCAGAGTCAGCGCCAGCGAAAACTCGATCACCACCAGCGCGCGCCGCAGCTTGTTGCGGCTTGAGCCCGACGTGGAACGCCCACCCTCTTTCAGCACTTCGTTCAGGTTCAAACTCGACGCGTGCCACGCCGGGGCCACACCAAAAAGAACTCCCGAAAGCATCGTCGCGGCAATGGTGAATCCAAGTACGGGCAGGCTCACTCTGACGTCCGCTTCGGAAGGCAGCGTGTACGGCGGCATGGTCGCCATCAGCGCCTTGAGCATCGCCCACGCCAGCGCCACACCCAGCACTCCGCCAACTGCGGCGAGCGTCAGGCTTTCGGTCAGGAACTGACTGAACAGTTCCCCGCGCGACGCCCCTGACGAAGCGCGAACTGCAATCTCTTTTTGCCGAGCCATCCCTCGCGCAAGAAGCAGGTTGGCCACGTTCGCGCACGCCACAAGCAACACGAATACGACGGCGCCCATCATCAACCACAACTCGTTTTGTGCGTCGCGTCCGAAGAAATCGTTCTGCAAGGGCTCGACGCTCGACGACCAGCTCTTGTTCGATTTCGGATAAGCTTCGGCAATGTGCTGCGTGACGATATTCATGTCAGCCTGCGCCTGCCCAATCGTGACGCCCGGCTTCAACCGTCCTGCCACCAGCAGCCAATGGAAATCGTGATTGAGTTGCTCGGGCTTGAACGACAGTGGCGCAAAAATCTGCTCGTCCAGCCTGTCGTAAGCGCCAGGCGGCAGCACGCCAACGACGGTGTAGCTCTCGCCGTTCACGCGCACCTGCTGGCCAAGGATCTTCGGATCACCGCCAAACCGACGCTGCCAAAGCGCGTGCGTAATGAGCAGCACGTGATCCTTTCCAACCTCACCATCCTCGGGCAAGAAATCGCGCCCCATCATCGGCGGCGTGCCAAACGTCACGCTGAAAAATCCCGGCGAGACGAGCCGGCCGTCGACTTGCTCGGGCTGGCTGGAGGTTGAAAGATTAAAGGACTGCCCGGTCCAGGCAGTGAGCCCCTCAAAACTGTGGCTCTGGTTCTTCCAATCCAGATAGTCGCCGGCCGAAACCCCGTTGCGATTGCCCTGTATCTTCGACCACACGACGACGATCTTGCCCGGGTCGGGATAAGGCATCGGCTCAAGCAGCGTCGAGTAGATCACGCTGAAAATTGCCGTGTTCGCTCCGATTCCGAGAGCCAGCGCCAGCACCGCAACGGTCGCAAATCCAGGCCTCCGCTTGAGCAGACGAAAACCGAATTGTGCATCGCGCAACAGGTTTGCCATGTGCCGCTGTCCTCAACCGCGGGAAGGTGCTTTTGATAAGCCCTTAGACTCCGCAACCGCAAAAAGGTTCACCGCCGAAAAACGGCGCCCCAATCATTCGCTCCGGCTGGTGGTCCGGCCGGGACGCACCGCGCTCGCATTCAGGTACGAAGGTCTCGGTCTGAAAGTTCCCTGGATCCGGCTCACGCGCCGCGCCCAGGATCCCCTGGTCGTTTGCCCTCGACTTCCATCTCTGCGCGCGACGCAAGTCTTTACTGTTACACCATGTAACGCTACACTTTGTAATCTACTGACGCCGCGCCGTCAAGCGAAAAAATCCCGCCCTACTCGTACCGCAGCGCCACCATCGGGTCCACACGCATCGCCCGCCGCGTTGGCAGCCAGCAGGCGGCCAGAGCAACGAGCATCAGCAACGCCGAGACGCTTGCCAGCGTCAGCGGATCCTGCGCGCGCACGCCAAACAGCATTCCCGATATCACGCGCCGAAACGCAAACGTCCCCGCCAGGCCAATCGCGACTCCCGTCAACGCCAAAGCCGCCGCCCGCCCGATAATCAGTCGCCACACGTCGCGCGGCTGCGCACCGAGCGCCATGCGAATGCCGATCTCGCTTGTCCGCAGGCTCACCACGTAACTCATCACGCCGTAAATCCCGAGCGCCGCAAGCAGCAGTGCCAGCGTCGCGAATATTCCGAGCAGTACGGTCGAAAATCGCCGCGCCGCGACCGTCCCGTCGAGCCTGTCGTCAAGAGTCATGACCTGGGTCACCGGCAGACTGGGATCGATCTTGTGAATCTGCTCGGTCGCCGCCAGCGCGACCAGCGAGGGATCTGCCGCCGTCCGGATCACGAAGTACGGCGTCCAGCCCCCCGCCCCGTAAACGTCAAATGTGTCGCCCTTATCGAGCCCATATTCGTGCACGTCGCCCACGACCCCCACGATCGAGAACCAGCACGGTTGCGGCGCAAGCGAACAAAGATTGATCCTGTTTCCGGTGGGGTCCCGATCGCCCCAGAATTTCCGCGCCATCGCCTGATTGATCACGATATTCGGCTGCGTCCAATCGCCGTTCTCAAACAACCGTCCCCGCACCAGCGGAATTCCCATCGCGGAGAAATATCCCAGGCTTGCCGAGCGCACTTCCGCCGACGGACGCGCCCCCACCGCCGGCACCGGCTGCCCCTCGATCAGGAACCGCGACGCCGAAACCATTGCCGACCCAAGCGGCAATACATTTACGCCGCCTACGCGTTCGACGCCTGGCAGTGCGGCGATCGCATCGGCCATTTGCTCGAATTGCAGCGACTGTTTGCGCGCGAGATCGTTCAGCTGATCCTGCGTCAGCTTGTTGAAAACGCTCGCGGGCATTGCAGGCCGGGTCACTTTCATCGTCAGCGCATGGTCGGTGCGGAATCCCGGGCTAACCTCGAGCAAACGGTCCAAACTGCGAATGAGCAGCCCCGCTCCGATCAGCGGCGCCAGTGACAACGCGATCTCGGAAACCACCAAAAAGCTGCGCAGCCCGCGTCCGGCCGTCGCGCCGGTTGTTTTCCCGGTCTCTTTCATCACGCCGTATAAATCGGCGCGCAACGTCGCAACCGCGGGAATCGCGCCGCAAAGGATTCCCGACAGCACACAAACCGCCGTCGTGAATCCCAACACCCGACCGTCGAGTCCGGCCTGTTTCACCATCGCCAGATCCGCTGGCACAAACATCCGCAGCGCGTTCAACCCCGCTCCAGCAAGAGCGACACCAATCGCGCCTCCCATCAGGGCGAGCAACGTGCTTTCGGTCAGCAGTTGCCGCAGGAGCCGCCAGCGTCCTGCCCCCAAGGCAATCCGCAACCCGATCTCTTTGCGCCGTGCAGCATTCCGTGCCAGCAAAAGATTCACGATATTCGCGCACGCAATCACAAGCACCAGCGTCACCGCCCCCAGCAGCACGACCAGCGCCGTGCGAAGCTGCTCGGCGGCGGGATCCTCCATCTGTTTTACCGAGACGCCCCAGTTCTTGTGAGTGTCGGCGAAGGTCTCGCCGACTTGCCGGTTCAAGGCGTCCATCTCGGCCTGCGCCTGTGCGATCGTCGCCCCCGGCTTCAACCGCGCGATCGTGCGGAACGGGTGATGCACGCGTCCGTTCAAATCGTCGTTATATTGACCGACCGGCATCCAAATATCGGCTCGCGCCACCGAATGAAAGTCTTCCGGCAGCACGCCAATAAGCGCATAGCCCAGTCCATCGAGATCAACGGTCTGCCCAATCGCATCAGGATCGCCGCCAAAGCTGTTCTTCCATTCGTCATAACTGATAACGACGACCGGCGCGTTTCCGGGCTTGTCCTGGTCGGCGGAAAAGAATTGCCCCGCCGCCGGACGCGTCCCCAGCATCGTGAAAAAGTCGGAAGTGGCATAAGCCGTATCGACGCGCTGCGGGTCGCCATGGCCGGTCAGATTGAATCCCTGCTGCACGTCGACGTATGCAGCCATCTCGGAAAAACTCGTCGCTTGGGCTTTGAAATCCTGAAAATCTCCGGGCGAAAGACCCAGTTCCTGCCACTGGGGCGGATACATATTCGAAAGCCGCACAAGATTTCCCGGGTTCGCGTAAGGAAGCGGATGCAACAGCACCGTATTCACCACGCTGAATATCGCGGTGTTCGCGCCGATACCAAGCGCCAGTGTCAAGACGGCCACGGCAGCAAATCCCGGATTGTTTCGCAACAAGCGGAGAGCAAATCGCGCGTCCTCGACGAGCGTCTCGAGGCCCGGCAATCCGCGCCGCTCGCGATAGCTCTGTTTTGTTTGCTCCATACCGCCCAACCTCATCAATGCCTCGCGCCGGGCCTCCCGAGGGGTCATCCCGGCGCGCAAATTTTCTTCCGTGTGCATCTCGACGTGGCTGTCTAGCTCGGCGGCAAATTCACCGTCGCTTGTTTCTTTGCGAAACAGCCCGGCCGCCCGTGCCCAGAAAGCTCGTACTCGATTCATTGCCGCAACTCCGGCCCCTCGTCCCGGTCCTTATCCTTCGGTGCTTGGTGCAAGAAACCGCGCCACGATCGAAGTCGCCTGCTCCCAATCGCGAGCTTCCTTCTCGAGCTGTTTGCGTCCCGCGCGTGTCAGCTTGTAATACTTCGCCTTGCGGTGGTTGTCGGAAACTCCCCATTCCGACGCAATGTAGCCTTCCTGTTCGAGCTTTAGCAGCGCCGGGTAGAGCGTGCCGTAGTTCACCGAGAGCAGGTCGCCGCTTGTCTGCTCGATGCGGCGCGCGATCCCGTAGCCGTGCAGCGGCCCGATCGTCTCGAGCGTCTTTAGAACCATCAGCGCGAGCGTTCCTTGCCACACGTCGGTCTTGTCGCTCATGAATCCTCCTATTGGCTGCCCATATTTCACAGCCATACTTACACAACACCTATGGGAATGCAATAGCAGTAGGGGGCCCGGCGGGTTCTCCAGGGCCCTAATCCGCCCTCCATATATATCCGTATCTGTCTTTTTATCTGGCGTTTGAAAAATTTACGCTACGTCTATGGGTGGGATTTCCTACAAAGGTCACGTTATCAGACGCTTGCGTTTGCGGCGGGTTTGGAATGCGGTGTGCACTCTTGTTGACAGCAGTCACAATTGATCCGCTGAACCCTAAAGTGCGGGCCTCGTCACCCCTTCCACACACGCGCGGGGCCCGCACCCCCTACTCAATCAACGAATAATGCGGCGATCGTTCTTGCCCTCACACAGGACCAGAGCGGGCCTAGATACGGTTTTCCATGGCGTGCTTTTGGTGCGATCGATTCCGGCTGGTGGTTGCCGATGGCCTTCGAGAACTCTCGTTCTACGACGACGCCTCGATACTCGCCCGAATTTCCTGCCACCGGCGTGGACGTCTCTTTGAATCAAGCACCTTCTTACGCAGCCGGATCGACTTCGGCGTCACCTCGACGTATTCGTCGTCGGCGATGAATTCGATCGCCTTCTCAAGCGTCAGTTCCCGCGGCGGAATCAGCCGGATAGCCTCATCGGCGCTCGAAGAACGCATGTTCGTCTGCTTCTTTTCCTTGGTCACATTGACGTTCATGTCTTCTTCGCGCGAATTCTCGCCGAGAATCATTCCTTCGTAAACATCGACCCCCGGGCCGACGAACATCTCGCCGCGTTCCTGAATTCCCCAGATGGCATACGGCACCGAAAC
>DATMLZ010000109.1:0-28700 GCA_035569955.1 Candidatus Acidiferrum sp. | reverse complement strand
AAGCGAGATTGGCGGCCACGGCCGTACCGAGCGATTGCCCAAAAGAAACGATCTGCCCCGGGCGAATCCCCTTTGGGCGCAACAAAAATTCGTACCCAGCCTGCGCGTCGCGATAGATGCCCGATTCCGAAGGGCTGCCTTGGCTTTTGCCGTAACCCCGATATTCGACGGCGAGTACGTTCGCAGGCGTCTCCGCGAGAAATCGATAGACGTCCGCGCGATTGGCGATGTTCGCGGCATTGCCATGGAAGGCGAGGAAGGTAAAGTCTGCGCCAGACCGCTGGATCCACCAGGCGTGCAATTTCACGCCGTCCGTTGTGGTGAGCCACACGTCTTCCACACCGAGACCTGCAGGACTCCAGTCACCGTCGAGACGGCCTGGGATGTTCGGGAAAAAGACCAGATGCGATTCGAAAAGACGGATTAAAAGCAGCGCGACGACGTAAGCGATCAGGAAAGTGACCAGGAACTGCGTAAGTCGTCTCCTCAACTTCACTCCAGCGGCGGAAATTTCCGTCGCGCGCCTATTCAAGCGTGAAGTGTATCACCGGGCATCCGGGTGTTGCCCCCAGATGCATTGGTCGTGGCAACACTGGCAACTTTAGTTCTTCGCCGCGCCAACATCCCGCGTGTAGAATGGCGCGCATCACGGCAAAGAAACGTCCACCGCAGCCGCGCTTGGGCTTCGCTTGCTGGATAAGGAGGACGCACATGGATTTTGCATCCGCCGTTCTGCTCTTCTTCGGTGCTATTGCCCTGATTGTCTGCCTTTCGGTGATCCTCGGCTCGTTCTTCACGGTGGAGACTGCGCAAGTCGCCATCGTGCAGCGCTTGGGAAAATTCGCCCGCGTCGCCGGTCCCGGCCTCAACTGGAAAACGCCCTATATCGAAACCGTCGTGCAGCGAATGAGCCTGCGTGTGCAGCAGTTTGACGTACAGGTCGAAACCAAAACGCAGGACAATGTCTTCGTCCAGATTCCCGTCTCGATCCAATACAAGGTGATCCCTGAAGGCGTCGAAAACGCCTATTACAAATTGTCCGATCCGGTGAAGCAGATCGAGTCGATGGTTTACAACGTAGTGCTCGGCCACGTCCCGAAGATGAAGCTCGACGACACGTTCCTCAATCAGGCAGATATTGCCGGCGACCTGCGCGACAGCCTCGACGCCTCGATGAAGGAATACGGCTATTCGATCGTCAAAGTTCTGATCTCGGATATCGTGCCCGATCCGAAAGTGAAGGCTGCGATGAACGACATCAACGCGGCCCAGCGCGAACGCGAGGCGACCGTCTCTCGCGCGGAAACAAACAAACTGCTCGCGGTCAAACAGGCCGAAGCGGAGGCCGAGTCGAAGCGTCTCCAAGGCGAAGGCATCGCCAATCAGCGCAAAGCCATCATTTCGGGCTTGAAAGATTCCGTGGAGGACTTTGCGAAAACCGTCCCCGGCTCGACGCCGCAGGACGTGATGCAGCTGGTTCTGATGACGCAATATTTCGATACGCTCAAAGATATCGCCGCCAACGATCACAGCAACACGCTGCTGATTCCTCACTCGCCCTCCACGCTCACCGATCTTTTCGGCCAGCTGCGCAACGCGATCATCAGCGGGTCAGAAATGGTGAAGCACACCGGCTCGGCCGCGCCCGCCCCGCCGTCAACGCTCGGCAACGATTGATCGCGGCGCAATTCACACAAGCTATGGGCGTGAACTTCGGGAGAATCTCTTGGTGAGTTCGCGAATGATCCAAGGCGTGAAGCGCTCCATGAGAACGAGCACTTTCCCGTGGAACGTGATGATTTTCTCGCGTTTGCCGCGCGCGATGGCGCTCAGCGTCTGCCGGGCGCACTTCTCGGTGCTC
Organism: Candidatus Acidiferrum sp.; assembly: GCA_035569955.1. Taxonomy (GTDB): domain Bacteria; phylum Acidobacteriota; class Terriglobia; order Acidiferrales; family UBA7541; genus Palsa-295. The sequence continues at coordinate 26,839 of DATMLZ010000109.1, read as the reverse complement.
ATCTGCACCCAACCGGGAACGGAATCGCGCGCCTCGGAATGATATTTGCCGTAGTTGTCGACGCGCCGGATGTTACTCACCACAAATCCCGGGCTGATCAGCGTGACTTTCACCCCCGCGCGCCGGAGTTCCGGTGTAATCGAGTTTGCCATCGCGCGTAGTGCAAACTTACTCATCGAATAAGGCGAATTGCCGGATGAAGCGACCCAACCGGCTACGCTTCCGACGATCACCAGATTCCCGCGTGTTTTTTCGACTTGCGGCAAAGCCGCAAGAATTGTGCGCACCACGCCGAGCACATTCGTCTCGAACTGGCGTCGGTAGTCATCGACTGTAAGTTTCTTCAGCGGACCGCCCACGCCAAACCCGGCGTTGGCTATGGCAACATCCAGCTTGCCCCATTGCTGGACGGCCGCAGCGACCGTACGTTCGAGATCGCCGTCGCGAGCGACGTCGCACTCGGCGACGAGCGGCTTCCCATACCCGGCCATCGCGATTTTCTGTGCGAGCGATTCAAGTGCATCGCGTCGGCGCGCCGCGAGCGTGAGCTTCGCGCCGAGCGTTCCCAGCTGAAGCGCGAGCTCTTCGCCGATTCCGGACGAAGCTCCGGTGATCAGAACGGATTTATCTTTGAAAAACGAGGCCGTGGACATCGGCGTAGTCTAGCCGTCGCGCGAAAATAAGAAAAGGCGCGATTCGTTCCGAGCGACTCATTTGAAAAGCGACGGCGGATCATTGAAGAGGTCGTCCAAAAAGCGTTCGCGATTATTCAGAAAGCGCCGAACGATTTGCAGCGGCGCCGTTTGCTCGTAGTCAATCTCGCGGATCGAGCCATCGTCGAAAGAGAGGATTTGCGCGTGCGGAAATCCCAGCAGCACCGGGGAATGAGTGGAAATGACGAACTGCGCGTCCTTGTATTTCTCCAGGACGTCATGAAGCAACACGAGGAAGTCGAGCTGCCGCTGCGGCGATAGCGCCGCCTCAGGCTCGTCCAGCAGGAACAGGCCATCACGGCGAAATTTCAATTCGAGAATAGTGAAGAATGTCTCGCCGTGCGACCGCGTATGAAGGCTGCGTCCGCCGTAGAATTGGCTAACGCCAATGTCGTCGATGTATGACGCGCTGTTAAACAGGCTTTCCGCGCGAAGAAAGAACCCGGCGCCGGTGCGCACATCAAAGGACATCCGCAAAGTACGGACAAGTGGCTCGATCGACTGGTTGCTCGTCGTCGAGTCGTTTCTGAAGTTTCGCGTACCACCTTCGCGCCCGAAACCATAGTGCGCGGCAACGGCCTCGAGCAGCGTCGATTTGCCGCTGCCATTTTCGCCGGCGAAAAAACAGATCCGTGACTTCAGCGTGATCTCTTCCAATGCCTGAATCGCCGGAACGGAAAACGGATAGGATTTCCAATCCGTGACACGGTCGCGAAGCAACGTTATTTTTTTCAGCATCGTCCCGTCGACCGGATTCTACAGCCCGTAAGCCGTCTTTAGAATCTCGCCCGCCTTCTTGATCAGTTCGCCGTCCGACCCACGCCAGGCGGCGCGGTCGTAATAGTAGAAGGTCGGAACGTTCGGGAAATAGTGCCGCAGCAGCGGAGCGCACTGCATCGCGCACGGAGCGCGTTCTGTGAATATCTGCACAACGCGGAGATCCGGACGCACGCGAAACCATTCCGCCGCTCGGCCTTCGGAGTGGAAGCCCACTTCCGCATCGCGAGTGGGTGCGGGGCCATATTCCCGCCTGATTTCCGCGATCGTGGTGTTGGGATTCACCTGAACTTTCTCAATGCCCTGCTGGTCGCGATAAAGCCACGCCGTAACGTTGATGCGTCCCAAGTCTTGAAGCGAAGTGAGCGGCGGCGCGGCCGTTCTGCGAAATGCCAGCGCCGCTTCCGGCAGGCGAATATCGGCCTTTGCCTCGGGAATTCGCCATGGATTTGGAATCTTCGGCATGAGTTCTCCTCGCGCACTCCGGAGTCACCTGGCCCGCCCTAAGTGGAGCATTTTACTTCACGCCGGGCATTTCGACTCGTCAACTACCGCTCGTCCGATTTCGGTAGGCGCTGCAGCCGTCCTAGCGATCGTTCCCCTTGATAATTTATGCGGATTATGGTATAATTATAAACGGCGCTTCGTTCCCACACTTCAACTGCCCTGCCGGGCGGCGCGCCAGAGAGAATCGGCACCATCCAAGGAGAACCATGCCCATAAAAACCGAGACAAGCGCCTATCGTGACGATGGCACGCAACTAACGGGAATGTTGGCCTGGAGCGATGCTACGCATATGAAACGCCCCGGTGTACTTGTCATTCACGGCGGCGCCGGCCTGGACGATCACGTAAGGGGGCGAGCCAGGCGGTTGGCCGAACACGGGCTTGTAACGTTTGCATGCGACATGTACGGCGACGGCATTGCAGGCGACCGCGAGCGCGTAATGGCCCGCATTAAGGAGCTACGCGAAGAGCCTGGAAAGCTCTGCCGCCGCGCGCTCGCGGGACTCGATCTACTTGCCTCACACCCGCTCGTCGACGGACGACTCGCGGCAATCGGCTATTGCTTCGGCGGAATGACGGTTCTCGAACTCGCCAGACAAGGTGCGGAGCTTTCCGGCGTCGCAAGCGTCCACGGCAGTCTAAGCACGGCCAATACCGCCGTGCAGGGCGCTGTGAAAGCCAAAATTCTGGTTTGCCACGGTGCGCTCGATCCGCACGTCCCGGCCGCACATGTAAACGCGTTCGTCGAAGAAATGAACGCCGCGCAAGCCGACTGGCAACTTGTCGTATACGGCCGCGCGTTGCACGGCTTCACGCACGAAAACGCGCCCGCCATACCCGGGGTTGCCTACGATGCGATCGCCGACGCTCGCTCCTCGGTCGCAATACTCGGGTTCTTTCGCGAGCTGTTCGGTCCGTCGCAAATTCCGGCAAACTACTCGTAACGAATCGCTTTCACCGGATCGAGCGCCGCGGCGCGACGCGCAGGCAGCCAGCAGGCAAAAAGTCCAACCACGATCAACAGAACGCTGATCGCCGCAAACATGATCGGATCCGTGGTTGACGCGGCAACGCGCAAAGGCAACGAGCTCATCACCCGTGCTGCGGGATATGAAGCAAGCAACCCAAGCGCCAGGCCTGCCGCGAGCTGCTTTGCGCCGTGCGTGAGGATCAAGCCGAGAATATTTCGCGAACTTGCGCCGAGCGCCATTCGCACGCCGATCTCCTGGGTGCGCCTGGTGGTGGCCTGTGCGATCACGGCGTAGATTCCGACGGCGGCGATCAGCAACCCGGTGAGCGCGAAAAACGCGAAAAGCCCGCCGAACAATCGCAGGTACCACTGATTGCGGTAGATCGCCTCGGAGAGCGTTCGGGGATCGGAGAGCGGCAAGTCCTGGTCGATCGACTGCACCGCTGCGCGCGCGGCCATCGCCAGTGCCGCTGGATCGCTCGTCGCGCGAAGGATGATGTTCATTCCGCCGTAGCCTTCCTCCCTGTATGGAACAAAGAAAAGCGGGTCGGTCGAGACACGATTGGTTTGCTGCACCATATCGGCCGACACGCCGACGACGGTGAGCCACGGAGTATAGTTGTTGTTCTCGTACATGCGAAACCGTTTCCCAACCGCATCCTGGTTCGGCCAGAAGCGCGAGGCGAAGTCGCGCGTCACGATGGCGGCTTCGCGCCCGGCGTTGCCGTCGGTGTCGTTGAAATCGCGCCCGCGCAGAATCGGCAGGCCGATCGCGGCGAAATAGCCCGGCGAATTGGCGAGCATTGCGCCATTGGGACCTTTTAACGGATCGCTCACCGGCTGACCTTCAATTTCCAGCCGATTCCCCCCGGACCCCATTCCCGGCAAACTCGTGGAAATCACGGCCTGCGCGACGCCCGGCGTTGTCTGCAGCCGCAGCAGCAGTTGATCGAAAAAGCGTACGCGCGAGGCCGCATCCGCGTAGCGTTCACGCGGCAGCGACACGCCCCCCGTCATCAAGTGGCCGGCGGGTACAAACGGGTTCACGGTTTGTGCTGCGAGAAACGCGCGACCGAAAATGCCGGCTCCGGTAAGCAGTACAAGCGTGAGAGCGAACTGAAACACGACGAGGGCGCTCGAGAGCATTCCGCCGCGCCGTGTGCCCGAGCTCCGCGCTCCCTCTTTCAGGGCGCTGTTTAAATCGACGCGCGAAGAACGCAATGCTGGTGCGAGCCCGGAAAGCAGTCCGGCAAAAATGCAGAGCGCGGCAAAGTAGCCAAACACCATGTAGTCGATCGCAAAAATGATCCACGTCGGCTTGCCGACATTCTGCGTGGACATGTCGAACCAATGCACACCGTATTCGGCCAATCCAAATCCGAGTACGCCGCCGATCACGCTCAGCGTCACGCTTTCGATCAGAAGCTGCCGAATCAGTCGCCAGCGCGAAGCACCGAGCGCCGCGCGAATCGAAATCTCGCGCTGCCGTCCGAGTGCGCGGCTCAGCATCATGTTGGCGATGTTCGCGCACACGATCAGCAACACGAACCCCACCGCAGCCAGCATCGAAAGAAAAACCAGCTGTATCTGCGGGCCATTGTAAAACTCTTGAAACGTGCGAATTGCCGCGGTCACGCTCTTGTCCGCTTCGGGATAAGCGGACGCGAGGCGTTGCGCAATGGCGCCAATTTCTGTGGAGGCTTGTTTGATTCCTACTCCTGGCTTCAAAACACCAAACACCAACAGGGATCGGTTCGTGCGTTTCTCTAGATCCGCCGAGGGAACGAGCGGCATCCACAGGCTGATGTTGCTTGGAAACGAAAATCCATCCGGCATTACGCCGACGATTGTGGCCGGATCGGTATTCACGCGGACGACGCGACCAATCACTTTGGGGTCGCCCGCATACCGCTCCTTCCAAACCGCGTAGCTCAGCACGACGACCGATTCAGCGCCCGGCTTGGCATCGGTCGGCAGGAGCGCTCGCCCGAGAGCCGGGTGAATCCGCAACATCGCAAGCAACCCCGAGGTGCACCGTTCGAGGCTGTATTGCCTCGGCGGATTGCCCGCCTCGCTGATCACCCCGCCTTGTTGGCTGGCCGCCTCCAGCCCCTCAAAAGACGTGTTTTGCGCCCGGATATCGAGATAGTCCGGATAAGAAACACCGGTGTTGTTGCCGGCAGCGTTGCGCTCCTGCAGGATGACCAGACGCGAACCGTTCGGCACGGGCACGGGCTTGTACATTACGGCGTAAACCAGCGTGAACACCATCGTGTTCAGGCCGATGCCCAGAGCCATGGTCGCTACGATCGCCAGCGAAAACCAGCGGTGCGAAAGGATGGTGCGCAGCGCGAAGCGGATATCGTTTCTCATGATTCCGGATACGGGCGGGCGCGCTGAAAAGTTCCCTCGCAGAGTAACATGCCATTCATATGGCACCGTCAATATGGTCTTTGTAGCGGGAAATACGAAAAACAGCGGAAGAACCGGGTCGAGACGGTATTGCGTTTATTAAGCGAAAGAAACTATACTGGGTACGTTCAATTAGGGTCGAAGGACTCAGTGGGCGAGAGCCCACTTTTTTGTTGGTGGCAAGGAGTCTTGGCGGTCCGGCGAACCGGGCTGGATTTCGGGGCTCTTATGGACCTGGCAAAGATTCGCGAAGCGGCGGAGCGAGTGGCGCGTTCGGAAGGCGTCGAAGTCTTTGACGTTGAATGGAAGGTCGGCAAACAGCGCTTTTTGCGCGTCTATCTCGACCGGCCTCCCGGCCCTTCAAACCCCGAGAATCTGGGCATCTCAACTCGCGATTGCGAACGGGTGTCCGAGCAGTTGAGCACGCTTCTTGACGTTGAGGAGCTGGTGCCCGGCCCGACCTACATCTTGGAGATCAGTTCTCCGGGCATGGACCGGAAGCTGGTGAAGGAATCAGATTACGACCGCTTCGCCGGACGTCTCGCAAAGATTTGGCTGAACGAGCCAGTCGAGGGCAAATCGTACCTCGAAGCACGGCTCGCGGGCACCGCTGAAGGGAACGTGAAGTTGCAGTTGAGGGATCACGGTCTCGTGGTGCCGTATGCCTCGATCAAGAAGGCGAATTTGATGGTCGAGCTGTAGAGCGCAGTTACTCGAAGTTTTGTTTGCAATTATTGAATTGGGGCCAGGAGAGCGGGAATGGCGAGTCTGCTGTTTCAAACAATCGAGCAGATCAGCCGGGAAAAGCACATCGAACCGGAGGTGATCGTCGCGGCCATTGAGGACGCGATGGTCGTGGCGGCGCGGAAATACTACCGCACCGAAGAAGAGCTCCGTTCGAAGTTCAATCCCGAGACGGGTCACGTCGACGTGTTTTCAGTCCACACAGTCGTCGAAGAGGTCGTGGACCCGCTGAAGGAAATTTCTCTGACCGATGCGCGCAAGCAAAATCCTGATATTGAGGTGGGCGGCGAAATCAAGGCGACCAAGCCCACCGAAGTGCTCGGGCGCATCGCTGCACAGACGGCCAAGCAGGTAATCCTGCAAAAGGTCCGCGAAGCCGAGCGCGACACCGTCTACAACGAATATCACACGCGGGTCGGCGAGCTGATCAATGCCGTAGTGAAGCGCATCGAAGGCCCCGACATGATCGTTGATATGGGCCGCACCGAAGCGCGCCTGCCGAAGCGCGAGCAATCGCGCCTCGAAGCTTACAACGTGGGCGACCGCCTGCGCGTGACGATTCGCGCCGTAGAAAAGGCCGCGAAGGGGCCGCAAGTTGTGGTTTCACGCGCCGACCCTGCCTTAGTGCAGCGCCTTTTCGAAATGGAAGTGCCCGAAATCTATGACGGCACCGTGCAAATCCGCGCGGTGGCCCGCGAAGCCGGCGAACGCACCAAAATCGCGGTCGAAAGCCGCGACAAAGACGTCGACCCGGTGGGCGCTTGCGTCGGAATGAAGGGTATGCGCGTCCAATCAATCATCCGGGAATTGCGCGGCGAAAAGATCGACATTATTCCGTACAGCGAAGAGACGATCGCTTTCGCGCAAAAGGCGCTGAGCCCGGCGAAGGTAACGCGCGTCCAGATCACCGATCCGGAAGAAAAGCGGCTCGAGGTCATTGTCGAAGACACGCAGCTCTCTCTCGCCATCGGGAAAAAGGGACAGAACGTTCGCCTTGCCAGCAAACTGATCGGCTGGAATATCGACATCAAGAGCGAAGAGGAAAAGCGGCGCGAGGTCGAAGCGCAGATGGCCGCGCTCACCGCCCCAGGCACCGCGCTCTCGGAATTGGCGGGCGTCGGACCGAAAACGATCGAAAAGCTCGAAGCTGCGGGAATCACGTCGATCGAAAAGCTCGCGGATATGACACCCGAGCAGCTGGTCGAAATCCCCGGCATCGGCGAGAAAATGGTGGAGAAGATTCACCAGTCCGTCGCGGCATATTTCCAGGCGCTCGAATCGCAAGGTACGGCGCCTGCAGACCCCGCCACCGACGAAGTCGTTCCGGAAGAGGCGGCCGCGGACGCCGGGACTGTTGTCACCGAAGAAGGTTCAGTCGAAGAAGTGATCGCCGCGGGGGATGCGATCGCCGCATCGGATGAAAGCGGCGGAGGCAACGCACCGGAACAAGACGCTCAAAAAGCCGAAGGCGCGAGCGGCGAGTAACAAAGCCGGAAAATTGGTTCCAAACTAAGGAGCAATCCGCAAGCGGAGAAATTGTGGCGCAGTGTTTTCAGCCACCAGTCGCTTGCCACTGTCTGAATGGCTGACGCGAATCAAATCAGAATCAATGAATTGGCCCGTGAACTGGAAATCAAGGCCAAAATGCTGATCGATTATTTGCCCGAGATCGGCGTCACGGAAAAGAAAACGCACTCGAGCTCGATTGACGTCGAGCACGCGGTCCTCGTGCGCAAGCACTTCCAACAGCTAGCTGCGGCAGAAGCAGCCGCCGAGGAAGCCAAGACAGCCAAGCCAAGGCAGGTCGCTCGCCCCGGCGCAGCGCCTGCCCCGGCTTCAGCAGCACCAACCGCCGTTCGCCCGGCCACGGCAGCACCGCCCGCGGCAGCGCCTCAAGCAGGAGCAGTATCGCGTCCGCCAGTTCCCGGCACACCTGCCGCGAGACCGCCGATTCCGCTTCCGGCCCGTCCGGCCGCGTCGGCCGCACCAGCCGGAGCGAGCGCCGCTCCAGCTTCAACGCCAGCTGCGCAACCTCCGGCAGCTCCAGCGGCGCCCGCGCGCCCCGCGGCAGCGCCAGCCACCGCGCCGCCGGGAACAGCTCCTCGTCCTGCGGGCCCCGCACCGACCGGCCCGCGTCCGGGCGTACCTTTGCGTCAGCAACCGATTGGTCAGCCAGGCGCGCCATCCGCGCAACGTCCAGCTGCAGCAAGTTCGCCGGGTACGCAACCCTCAACACCCGGCGCAACTCGTCCGCCGATTCCTCCTGGAGCGCCGCGTCCACAAGGAGCGCCAGGATCGGGCGCACCGCAAGGCCAGCGTCCGCCATTTCGTCCCGGCCAGGGTCAGGGCGGATATCAAGGTCGCCCCGGCGGACCGCCGCAGCAAGGATTCCGTCCCGGAGCAGCAGGCGCACCGCGCCCGGGGGGACCACCTCGGCCAGGCGGTCCTCCAGGAAGATTTCCGCCGAGGCCTGGTGGTGGACGACCGGGCGGTCCACAAGGAGCTCCCGTTGGAAGTCAGCGTCCCGGTGCGACAGGCGTGCCGAAGGCCGAGCCCGGCAAGCCGCTCTACGCGCGCAAACCGACGCCCAGTCGCGGTCGCCCGACAATCGAGAAACGCTACGCCGAAGGCGAACGCAAACTGCATCCTGTTCGCGCCCGCGCAGGCGCAGGTCCGCGCTCGGTCGCTGAGCCGGTCGCGCCGGTTCAACGCGAGCCGCGCGAAGTCACGGTCACCGAAGGCATCACTGTTCGCGAACTCGCCGAGAAACTCGACGTTCGCGCGAAGGACTTGCTGAAAGTCCTGCTCGATCGCGGCGTTTTCGCCAGCATCAACCAGGCGCTCGATGTGCCCACGGCAACGAGCCTAGCGGAGTCGTTCAACGGCATCGTGCAGGTCGTCACATTCGAAGAGCAGCTCGTTCAGGAAGAAAAGATCAAGGAAGAGCGCACGGGCAATCTGCAACCGCGCGCGCCAGTGGTCACCGTCATGGGTCACGTCGACCACGGCAAAACCAGTTTGCTCGACTCGATCCGCCAAACTGACGTCGCCGCAGGCGAAGCCGGTGGAATCACCCAGCATATCGGCGCGTACGAAGCGCACGTTGGCGACCGCCGCATCGTGTTCATCGATACGCCGGGCCACCAGGCGTTCACGCGCATGCGCGCTCGCGGAGCGAAAGTCACCGACATCGTCGTTCTGGTTGTCAGCGCAGACGACGGCGTGATGCCGCAAACCGAAGAAGCCATCGCGCATGCGCAAGCCGCCAAAGTGCCGATCGTCGTCGCCATCAACAAGATCGATAAACCGGGTGCGCAGCCCGAGCGTGTGAAGCGCCAGCTCACCGACAAAGGCTTGATGCCCGAGGAGTGGGGCGGCACGACCGTCATGGTTGAGGTCTCGGCCAAGACCAAGCAGAACTTGCCCCGCCTGCTGGAAATGATTTTGCTGGTTGGCGATCTTGCCGAACTTAAAGCCGATCCGGACGCGCCCGCAAGCGGCACCGTGCTTGAGTCGCGCGTCGACAAGGGCCGTGGTCCCGTGGCGACCGTGCTGGTGCAAAACGGCACCCTCGCCGTGGGTGATTTCTTCATCGTCGGCGCGGTTTTCGGCAAAGTTCGCGCCATGTTTGATGATCGCGGCCATCCGATCAAGAAGGCGGCCCCGTCGACGCCTGTCGAAGTCCTCGGCTTGCAGGGCGTTCCTGAAGCCGGTGACCAGTTCCAGGTGGCCGACGAAGCCAAAGCGCGGCACATCGTCGAATACCGCCAGGCAAAACAGAGAGAAGCTTCGCTGGCAAAGAGCGCTTCGGGCCGCCTGACCCTTGATCAGTTGCACGAACAGCTCCGCGCCGGCGAAGTAAAGGAACTGCCCATCGTCATCAAGGCAGACGTGCAGGGCTCGGTCGAAGTGCTCAACGAAATGCTGCCGAAGGTTTCGAATGACGAAGTGAAGATCAAAGTCATTCAGGCTGGCGTCGGCGCCGTCAACGAATCGGACGTGATTCTCGCATCCGCCTCGAATGCGGTCGTCATCGCATTCAACGTACGGCCGGAGCGCAAAGCTTCTGACCTTGCGCAGCGCGAAGGCGTGGATATTCGCCAACACACGATCATTTACGAACTGCTCGATGAATTGCAGAAGGCCGTCGCCGGCCTGCTCGCTCCGGTCATCAAGGAAACGCACCTGGGCCGCGCCGAAGTGCGCGATACATTCCGCGTCAAGGGTGTCGGCATGATCGCCGGTTGCTCGGTGCAGGACGGCATCATGAAGCGTGACGCAGATGTGCGCGTGCTTCGCGACAACGTAGTGATTTATACGAGCAAGATCAGTTCCCTGCGCCGCTTCAAGGACGATGTCAACGAAGTCCGCTCCGGATTTGAATGCGGAATCGGTATCGCGAATTTCAACGATGTGAAGGTCGGCGATCTGCTCGAGTGCTTCAAGATCGAGAAATCGTCGCCGCTCGAGGCCGTCGCTGCGGCGGCCGAACGTTCACGCGGCGCGGCGGAAGGCGCCGAGGCGCGCCGGAACTAGGCGCGCAGGTTTTTCGCGGATTTTGCTGAGTCGAATCAATTTTTGGCGCGGTTTCCCCGCTAGCGCTGTGGTGCGGAAATGCCGGTCGGCGTCCTTACACTGGAAATCCACATCGAATATGCGCAGTCGCTGAAGGATAAGCGGCAGGTTTTGCGCAGCTTGAAGGACCGTTTGCGCGCGCATTTTAATGTCGCGGTGGCGGAGCTTGCGTTTCAGGACCTTTTGCAGCGCTCGCGCATCGGCGTTGTCACGATTTCGAGCGACGCGCATCATCTCGAGGAGTCGCTCGAGGCGATCGCGGCCGAATCCGAGCGCGTGCTGGGGCGCGATCTGGTTTCGCAGGACATTGCATACTTTGAGGAACAGACATGACGGTCGGTGGACATCGTCCCGAAAGATTGGCGGAAGAAATTCATCATGAAATCAGCCTGATGCTCGCGGGCGAACTGGCGGACCCCCGCCTTGCCGCGGTCACCAGCGTCACCGAAGTGCGGCTCACGCCGGACATGCGCACGGTGCGCACATACGTCGAGCTTTCTGGCGACGAGGCCGAGCGCGAAAAAGCCCTCGAAGGCTTAAGAGCGGCCGCCGGTTTCGTGCGCCACGAACTCACTGAGCGCCTCCGTTTGCGCCGGTCGCCCGAAGTTTTGTTCGTGCCGGATACATCCGAGGAATACGGCCACCGAATCGACGAGCTCCTCAAAAAAGTGAAAGAAAAGTAGGAACGATACTGGCTGAGGCGCTGGGAACGGTTGGAAGCGTTCTGGGCGCCCTGTGCGTCTCCGCAGCGAGTCTTGTTCTTGTCGCGTCGCCTTAAAGATGCCAAAAAAATCACAACCCGCTTTGCTTGACGGAATCCTCGTGGTCAACAAGCCGCGAGGCCGCACCTCGCATGACGTCGTCGAAGCCGTTCGCCGGCTCGTTGGCTTCCGCCAGATCGGCCATCTCGGAACGCTCGACCCACTCGCGACAGGCGTTCTTGTGCTCGCGCTCGGCCGCGCGACGCGGCTCGCGCGCTTCTATTCCAGCCGTCGCAAGCGTTACACATGCGCCGTACGCTTTGGTTTCGCTACGGACACGTACGACGCCGATGGCGAAGCTCTAGGCCCGGACGCCGCGCCGGCGATCGATGCCTCCATCGTTGAGGCGCTTGCCGCGCAATTCGTCGGGAGAATACAGCAAGTGCCCCCGTCATTCTCGGCCAAGAAAATTCACGGCCGCCCGGCGCACGAACTCGCGCGCAAACACAAGCCCGTGAAGCTCGATCCGGTCGAGGTGGAAGTTTTCGAATTTCGCCTCACCGCCGTCGAAGGTTCGATGGCGCGTTTCGCTGTCGAATGCGGAGGCGGCACCTACATTCGCTCGCTCGCTCACGAAATGGGAAAGCTGCAAGGGTGCGGCGCGCATCTGGCGGAAATCGTGCGCACCGCTGTTGGAGAATTCACGCTCGATCACGCCGTGCCGCTCGCCGATCTCGAAAGCGACGCGCGCGAAGGAAAACTCGCCGAGCGCGTGATCCGCATCGAGAATCTGCTTGCCGACCTTCCGCGCGCAGTCGTCTTGCCCGTCGTTGAGAAGCGGGTCCGCCACGGCGCGAAATTCAACGTCCCGCTCGCCCAAATCCAGCCCGGCAAGGTCATCGCGGCGGAAGGCGCGCCCGCCCAACTCGACGCCGGCGAATGGAGTCCCGCGCGCCTTCGAGTCTTCAACCAGCAAGGCCAGCTCATCGCCATTGCAGAGCCGGTCGTCCCGCGCACATACCAGCCCGTCCTGGTCCTCGACGCATCCGCGTAGCGCTCTCGACCAGAGCTCGGAGACTGCCCGCAAAAGCACAGACCAAAAGCAGTTGCACGGGGAAGACAAACGTCATCTCGGCCATCTGACGACGGATCGCGCTTTGTTTCGCCGCAGGAATCTGGGAGGCGAGCGCTATGGAATCACTGGCCGGGCCGGTGGGCCTGGCGTCGGCGCCGTTTGATCGATAGGCATCTGCGGTGGCGGCTGGTTCGGTGCCGGTTGTTGATCGGTCGGCTGTTGGCCAGGCGGGGCCGGTTGATTCGGTGTCTGCTGGCCAGGCGCCTGTTCAGGCGGCCCGCCCCCCGGACCTTGTACGGGCACTTGCCCCGGTGCCGCAACCGGCCCACCCGGAGTCGGCGCCCCTGGCTGCTCGCTCGCTGGACCGGCCGCTGGCGGTTGCACAGGATTGAACACTTGTCCCGGAGGCGCGACTCCGGTTCCTTCAAGCGCTCCCTGCCCGGCATAAATCTCGCGATTTTCTCGCTCCGCGTAACGCACCATTCGCGGCGTGACAAGAATCACGATCTCGGTATCTTGGTTCGCCACATTCTGGGTTTGCGCGAGCCACTCGAGTCCCGGCAACCCTACAGCGCCGGGCGTACCGGCCACATTCGTCGTGTTTGACGGCGCCAGGAAGCTCGCAATCACACTGGTCTGGTCCTGTCTCAGACGAACCGTGTGCGTCAGCGTTTCGTTGTTCAGCGCCGGAATCGAATTGAACGACTGCGATGAAAGGCTGTTGATCGTCAAATCGAGAGCGAGCGTCACGTCATCGGCGTGAATTCGCGGCGTAGCCTTCATTTTGATCCCGAGATCAATGTACTGCACATTCGGAAACGGCGTCCCGATCGAACCGTTCGGCCCACTGCCGCTGAAAACCGACGACGAATCTAGAATCACCGTCACGTTGTTCGATCCGAAGTTCGCCGTGGCAATGTCCGGCTTCGCATCATCATTAAAATCGGCAGTCACGAGCGATTGCGGATTGGTTCCTACCGGCAACTCGAAATTCGAGCTGAAAGATCCGTCGCCCCCCCCAATCAGAACAGAAATCGCGTTGTCTCCGGCCGTCGCCGTCGCTGCATTATTTCCGTCCGACACCACAATGTCCGGCAATCCATCGAGGTTGAAATCGCCGATCACCAGCGACGTCGGCGCGGCTCCGGCCGGAAAGTCGCGCGTACTGCCGGGAGCAAACGTGCCCGTCGCGATTCCGGACGTCGCGTTTTTCTGTCCGAGCAGGATCGTCACCGAGTCGCCCGAATTGTTTTCCGTCGGGGCACCGTTGTTCGCAATCGCGAGATCCAGAATTCCATCCGCGTTCAAGTCGTCCACCGCGACAGACACCGGCGAATTGCCAACCGGATAATCCACGCGCGGCTGAAACGTTCCGTCGCCGTTGCTCAGAAAGACCGATACGGTATTGTTCCCTTGGTCCGCAACGATCAGGTCCGTGTGTCCATCCGCATTGACATCCGCCGTTGCCACTCCGGCCGGCGAATATCCCGACGGAAGCTGAAGCACGGTCGCAGCCGTCGCAAACGTTCCATCGCCGTTGCCGGTAAAAATCGAAATCGAGTTGTCACCCTGATTGGCGACGGCAAGATCGATATGGTTCGCGCCGGTTGCGTCGTGAAAACGCCCCGCGATCACCGATACAGGTGCAGTCCCGGTCGGAATGGTCTTCGCAGCTTGCAACGTCCCGTCGCCTGCCGTGCTCGCAAGCAAAATCCCTACGTTGTTTGAAGCCTTGTTGACAACGGCGATGTCGGTGAAGCCTGCGCTCTCATCAAACTCGCCGGTCGCGATCCACACAGGTCCAGACAGCGGATTGGCCGGGTCGGTTGCGTAAGTCACCTGATTCGCAAAGGTGCCATCGCCGGTCGTTGTTCCGTTGCCGATAAGCACTCCAATGTTTCCGCTCGTTTGATTCGCGACGATCAAATCGTTGATGGTGCTATTTGCACGCAATGGCGTAGTCGCGACGAACTGCGGTCCATTCCCCGCGTCGTAGTTCTTGGTCGGAAAATTGCTGCTCGAAATTCCCGGGATGTTCGTCCCGCCGAGGCTCGAGGAGTACGAAGCGAGCGAAACCGGAAACTGTTCGCCCACGAACGCTGTCGCAGGTTGTCCATCCTCGCAGCGCAAGAAAATCCTCTGCCCATGACGGACCAGCGACAGCATCCGCGAATAGCTCACCGAAACACCGGGCAGCGTCGCAAGAAACGTGCTCTCGCCGCCGCCAAACGCGACGAGCGGCGGCAGCAGCGAACCCTCATTCAAATTGCCCGACGCCAGCAAACCCGCGATCTGCGTCGGGGAAAGTCCCGCAAGCGAAGTGGGCAGTCCGAAAACCTGGCTGATGATGCTGATCAGATTCGACGCGGACTGGTTCGCTTGGGCGATCTGCGAAGGGCTAAGCGTGTAAGCCTGCGTGTGTTCGGGCGGCGTGATGCCGAGCTGGCGCGCATAGTTGCGGTCGACTTCGAGTACCTCGACCTCAAGCACCATCTCGCCGAGTTTTTGTTCGATTCCGTCGATCAGGTTGGACGCCACGGCCAGCGACTGCGGCGAAGCCCGCAGCGTAATGGTGTGCGCGCCGGTATCGAGCGTCGCGCGCGTAATGCCAGTCAGATCGCGCACCACCCGAAGCGTCTCGGTCATCTGCTCGTTCGACTCGGAAGCGGGCAGCAGCACCGTGCGCACAGCCGACGCTCCGAAATCACGCCGTTTTTGCGGCGTGTCCTCGGCCACAAAAAACATCCGGCTCGTCAACGGCCGCCAAAATGTTCCGGTCATGTTCCCGAGAATGCGCATCACCGAAGTGAAATCCACATCCGCAAGGCGAAGTTGCACGGGCCGCGTCGGCAACTGCGGGTCGAACGCGTCCTCCACCCCATATGCGCGCGCGATCTGCTCGTAGGCACCGCGCGTGTCGCCGCGATAATCGAAGCTGTGGGTTCCCTTCTGATAGTCGAGTTGCGGCACGCCTTCCAGTTCTGATCCTACGGCCGGTGCGGGCACTTGTGTCGCCATGTATTCGGCGAGCCGTTCGCGAACGACGGCATTGGTCGGATCGACGTCGAGCGCTCGAACCAGCTCAGCCCGCGCATCGGCAAGGCGGTTCGAAATCGCATCGCGCTCCGCGGCGCTCAAATGCATCTGCACAACCGCGCCCCTGGCAACCTCACGCTTCACGGCATAATCGTGAATTTTTGGCGCGAACTCCACTGCCTGCGAGTAACTGTCAAATGCCGTCGCCCAGTCTTGCTTTTGCTCGGCCGTTTTGCCGGCCTCAAAGGCCTCTTTCGCTTTCCGCGCATTGGGCTTCACCGTGGCGCCGCCGGCACTTGAAACATCCGATCGAGTCGAGGTCTGCGGGTGGGCGGCAAAGACGCTAGCGGCGAAAAACGCGCAAATAAAAAAAATGACCGGCAAGGCAGACGTTCGGCGCCGATGATGGTGCGCAGGCATAAAATCCTAAGATGCCCATTGTACAGGAAGGGGTTGATACGCATTCGGCATCCCTGCCCAAAAGGGCACGCAATCGCCCTCTAACTCCCGTCTTTTCATGCAGGGTTCATTCACCTGTCCATTTAAAGGGATCGTTGTATTGCAGGAAATCGACTCTGCTGTTGAACTAATAGTGCAAAGTGGGTTCGAGACGATCCTCTGGGAATGCCATGGTCGGGATTCGCGAGAGCCAAACAATGAAACGAATCCAAGCCTCGCTCCAGCCCGCGCCATAGAACCCGCAGAAGCAACTTCATTTGGCATAAAACAATCTGCAATCAACCTTTGAGGAGGCAGGAACATGTGGAAACGATTTGCTGTTCTTACGACGATCGCCCTAGCTGTGGCTTTTTCTGCCATAGCCTCGGATCGAGATGACGATGTCAGCCGCATTCACAAATCCGCAGATGTGTTTGACGAGATCATGAAGGCGCCCGACCAGGGAATCCCGGCCGGTCTTCTTGAAAAAGCAAAATGCATCGCGATTATTCCGGGCGATGTGAAGTTCGCGTTCATCTTCGGCGGTAACTATGGCCGCGGCCTGGCCACGTGCCGCACTGCCGACGGTCACTGGAGTGCGCCACTGTTCCTCGCGATTGATGGCGGCAGCGTCGGTTACCAGATTGGCGGCTCGTCCACGGACCTGGTGATGCTCTTCATGAACGATCACGCGCTGCATAGCTTGCTGAGTGATCGCTTTAAACTCGGCGGCGACGCATCGGTCGCAGCGGGTCCTGTAGGCCGCACGGCTGACGCCGACACCGACGTTAAATTGAACTCCGAAATCCTCTCCTACTCGCGCGCCAAGGGCATTTTCGCAGGCGTGAGCTTGCAAGGTGCCGTCGTGCAGGCAGATAAGAGCGGCGACGAAGCCATGTACGGTTCAGGCGCTGACCGTCACAACATCCTCAGCGGCGAGGTAGCCGTTCCCGAAGCCGCTCAGCCTCTGACCCACGAAATCCACCAGTACGCAAACTAGCACCTGGTTCGCTGATTGACCCAGAGGCTCCGCGCGGGGCGCAATTCCCGCCGGAGCCTCACCTGTTTTTGCAAGTACGCCCCAGCCGTGATCTAACCGTTTCAACCGCTCCGGATTTATTCGGTACACCCATTTGATTTTGATTTCCCGCGCGTCTAAACTGATGTAGTTGAAAAATATTTGCAACTGACAAGGCTGCTTTAAGCCCTTGATATCAGCCATCTTAGTAGCACTTCGCGAAGGCGTCGAAGCCGCCCTGGTCGTCGGCATCGTCCTTGTATACCTTAATCGCACCGGCCGCAGCGCCCTCAAGGCCTATGCTTGGGTGGGTGTGGCCCTGGCCTGCGCTCTGAGTATCGGCCTCGAAATCCTGCTCCAGCGCCTCAACGTCAGCGAAGACGGGTTCGAAGGCCTGATGATGCTGGTCGCTTCGGGCCTTGTGGTTACCATGATCATCTGGATGAACCACGTCGCTCGCACCCTGCGTAAAGAGATCGAAAACCAGCTCGAAGTCTATGCGCAAAAATCGACCGCAGCGGCTGGGTTTGGCATCGCCGCATTCGTGTTCATGATGGTCATTCGCGAAGGCGCCGAACTCGTTCTTATCCTTCGCGCCGTCGAGCTATCGAGCACCGGCGTTCAAACCTGGATAGGCACCGGCATTGGCATCGCGATCGCTATTGCGGTCGGCGTTTTCTTCTTCCAGGGCACGCTCAAAATTCCATTGCACCGCTTCTTTTCCGCCACGAGTCTGATCCTGATCGTGGTTGCCTTCCAGCTCGCGCTTACCGGCATCCACGAACTCAGCGAAGCCGAATGGATCTGGTCGAGCAAATACGAAATGGCCACGCTCGGCCCGATCGTCTCGAACGAATTCTTCTTTTTCGCCGTAATTCTCGGCGCGGCGGCGCTCGCGGTCCTGCGCGAATGGGCTTCGTCGAAGAAGCCCGCTGACGAAAAAAATCTCAACGCCGCCGAAAAACGCCTCCGCGAGTACGAATACCAGCGCCAGCGCCGCTGGAGCCTCCGCGCCGCAATTCTCTATGTTGTCGTGGTCGGCTTGCTCGGCGCGGAGTTTGTTTACGCACGCACGCTTGATCGGCCTTCACCTGCGCAAAGCCTTGCCGCCGTGAACGACGAAGTCGAAATCCCCCTGTCGGATCTCACCGACTCAAGCCTGCACTACTTCACCGCCCGCGTCGGTAACGACACGGTCCGCTTCCTGGTGATTCACAAGACCAACGGCGACTACGCAACGGCCCTTGATGCGTGCCAGATCTGCGGCGCGAAAGGTTACCGCCAGGAAGGCCAAAACGTCGTGTGCCGCAATTGCGGCGCGGTGATTTACATTCCATCCATTGGTGAAAAAGGTGGCTGCAATCCGATTCAGTTGAAATCGCGTGTCGAAGGAGGAGAAGTTATCGTCAACCTCGCGGATCTGGCCAGCTCCGCCAAGACGATTCATTCCTAGTCCAATGTTCGCGCGCCTCGTCAGAGAATCGTTCATCAAAACGCCGCGCCGTAAGGTGCTCACGGCTGCCGCGCTGATGGTCGGCATGGCCGTCGCCACGTCCACGCTCACCGTCGCGCTCGAAGTCGGTGACCGTCTCGCGCGCGAATTTCGCACCCTCGGCGCAAATCTTGTCATAACTCCGAAATCGGACACGCTGCCGCTAGAAATCGGCGGTGTCGACTATCGGCCGGTCGACGAAGGCTCGTATCTGAGAGAATCTGATCTCGGCAAGCTCAAGATGATTTTCTGGCGGCACAACATTCTTGGCTTCGCGCCGTTTCTCGACGTTCCTGCCTACGCCAACGGCAAAAACGAAACCCTTGTCGGCACGTGGTATTCGCACGAAGTTCCCGTTCCGGACGGCACGACCTTCACTACGGGCCTGAAAGACACGCAAACGTCCTGGCAAATCACCGGTCGCTGGTTCAACGAAGGAGCGCAGGAGGCTGTGGTTGGCTCCTCTCTGGCCGCCGGCGATCCCGCCGATTTCGCTCTTGGCAAAACGATCCAGACCGCGAAGACAGCGGCCACCCCGATCGAACAACCACTCACCATTACCGGCATCGTCTCGAGCGGCGGCGCCGAAGACAACGCCATACTGGTCCCGCTCTCGGTTGCGCAGGATATTTCCGGTCATCCCGGCCAATATCGACAGCTGCTGATCAGCGCGCTCACCAAGCCCGCCGACGCACTCGCCATGCGCGATCCGGCTTCGCTTACGCCCGCTGAATACGATCGCTGGTATTGCTCGCCTTATATCTCGTCGATCAGCTATCAGATCAAAAATGTAATCCCCGATACCGACGTCCGCGCCATACGCAAAGTCGCCGAAACCGAAGGCCGCGTCCTGTCGCGCATCAGCGCCCTGCTCTGGATCGTGACCATTGCCTCGCTCGTCGCGGCGGGTCTGGCCGTTGCAGCCACGTCCGCCACAACGGTTCTCGAACGTCGCGACGAAATCGGCATCATGAAGGCCATCGGCGCGACAAATTTCACCGTCGCGGCAATCTTCCTTACCGAACAACTCTTGCTTGCCGTCGTCGGTGGCAGCGTCGGCTTTGCGCTCGGGTTGATCATCGCGCGCGTTCTCGGTACGAGTGTCTTCGGCTCGCCCGCCCCGGCGCGCCTCGTCGTTCTACCCGTTGTGCTGGCTCTTGCGGCAATCGTCGCCCTGCTCGGCAGTCTGGTTCCGTTGCGCCGCGCGGCCGGATTCCGGCCCGCGCCGATTCTGCGAGGCGAGTGATGTTCCAGCGCCTCCTGTGGCAGATGATGCTTGGCAATCGCGGCCGTCTTACCGTCGCTCTTGTCGCCGTCGTCAGCGGTGCCGCGGTCATCTCCGCGCTCCTGAATCTGCAATTCGACATCGAACGAAAACTCACTCAGGAATTTCGCGTCCTCGGAGCCAACATCGCCATCGCTCCGGCACAAAGTGCTCACGCCGCGACTACCGCGACCGACAGCCCGATCGATTCGCCATCGCTGATCGACGAAGACGCCGCGCTCGCCGCTGTCGATCGCAATCGCAACGCCGAGCTCGAAGCTGCGGCGCCGTTTTTCTATTTCGTCGCTACTGTCAACAAAACGCCCGTGATCGCCGCAGGCACATGGCTCGATCAATTGCGCGCGTTAAATCCCTCCTGGCAAATCCAAGGCAGCTGGGTCGAAACGCGCGGCGACCAAACGCGCTGCATCGTTGGTCGTAACGTCGCAGACCGGCTGAACCTGGTGCCTGGCAGCACGCTCGATCTCGCGTATCAAGGCCGCAGCGTCCGCTTCATGGTCGCCGGTGTCGCCGATTCAGGCAGCACCGAAGACAGCCAGGTCTTCATCGACGAACAGAACGCGCAGCAACTCGCGGGTCTCGGCGGTGTCGGCAGTCAGATTTCCGCCGTCCAACTGAACGTACGGGGTACCCCAGACGACATTTCGCAGTACGCGGCCCGCCTCGGAGCGGCTCTTCCCGATGACGACGTGCATCCGATTCGCGACGTGGCCGCCGGCGAAGGTGCGCTTTTGTCGCGCATCCGGCTCTTGATCGCTGCGATGGTCGGCCTGATATTGGTTCTCACCGCGCTTTGCGTGCTTGCCACAATGGCCGCACTAGCCATGGAGCGTCGCGAGGACGTAGGCTTGATGAAGGCGCTCGGCGGATCGATCTCGCGCATCGTCGCACTTTTCCTGACCGAAGTCGGCGTACTCGGTGCTGTCGGCGGCGTCGCAGGCTGCATCGGGGGCGTGATTCTGTCGCGCTGGATGGGCGATCGCGTCTTCGGCGCGTCAATTTCGCCGCGCTGGGAGGCTGTTCCGATCACGGTCGGGATGATGATCGTCGCCTCGATGGCAGGAGCGCTTCCGTTGCGCATGCTGGGCAAAGTGAAACCCGCGGTCATCCTCCGCGGCGAGTAGAGAGAAGATTTCTGGAAAAAAATGAATGGGCCCGCTGGTACAACTCGAAAACCTTCGCAAAGACTTCGGTAGCGTCTGTGCGCTCGACGGCGTCTCGTTCACCGTCGAAGAGGGCGAATGGATCGCCATCATGGGCCCGTCCGGCTCGGGCAAGACGACGCTCATCAACATCCTCGGCGGCCTCGATTCACCGACCGCCGGCCGCGCCATGGTTGACCGAGTCGACGTTGCACGCCTTGACGAAGCCGGCCTCACCCGCTTCCGCGCCGAAAAAATCGGCTTCATCTTCCAGCAATTCCATCTGGTGCCGTATCTCACTGCGCTCGAAAACGTGATGCTTGCGCAGTACTTCCACAGCACCACCGACGAAGCCGAAGCCATCCGCGCTCTCGAACGCGTCGGCCTCGGCGACCGTGTAACGCATCTCCCTGCCGAGCTTTCCGGCGGTGAGCAGCAGCGCGTGGCCGTCGCGCGCGCCTTGATCAATCAGCCCAAGCTCATCCTTGCCGACGAACCAACGGGCAATCTCGATCAAGCGAACGAAGAAACCGTCGTCAAATTGCTCCGCGAGCTTCACCAGGAAGGCCACACGATCCTGATGGTCACGCACTCGGCCGCGCTCGGTCAGCTCGCCGACCGCCGCATCGACCTTGCGCACGGCCGCCTCGTGCAGATCAGTTCCATCTCTGCCGAAGACGAAGCACAGCACGACCACTTGCTCGAACAGGTTTACATTTTTGGTGAAGAAGGTGTGACGCCCGAGCTCGACCGCATGCGTCAGTCCGACGTAAAGGACGCTGCAACCGTGATCCGGCAGCTAAAGGAACTTGGCCTGCTGCAGTTGAAGAATCAGGAAGTCGCCCTGACCAAACAGGGCGAAACGCGCGCCCGCGATATCGTGCGCCGCCGTCGCCTCGCCGAACGCCTGCTTACGGACACATTTTCTGTCGCCGACTCAGAAGCCGATTCTCACGCCTGCAAGTTCGAACACATCATTAGCCCCGAGCTCGACCAGAAAATCTGCACTTTCCTGAATCATCCGCAGACGTGCCCGCACGGCAATCCAATCCCGCCTGGCCGCTGCTGCCCCGAACGCGCTCGCTGAACTCATGGAGACGTGCCGGGCGATCTGGTAAACAAGTGTTGCTTCTTTGGTCCGAAGGGATTTATAGCTGTCGCTCCCCTCGTAGAAAATCCGTCCCGGAGATTTTCCGACAGCAGCAAAGTGCAGTTCGCCCCGCGGGCCCCGCGCCATAGTCATTTCGCGGGTTGAGCCGCCGGAACATCCAGAATTCCGCGCCCGCGCATCCAGTTCAGCAAAAGCGTAGGCCAGATTCCTCGTGCCGGATCGCCAAGCGCCAGTCCCCCGCCGTGCGCACCCTTCTCAAACGTATGCAACTCGGCCGGCACGCCCGCCTTGTGCAGTGCCAGATAGAACGCAACGCTGCTCGCCACCGGCACAGTCTGGTCTGAAGTACTGTGATAAATAAACGTCGGCGGAGTCTGCGCCGTCACCTGCGTCTCGTTTGAAAGATCATCCAGAAGTTTCGGATCGGGATTGTCTCCAAGCAAATTTCGCCCCGAGCTTCCGTTCGCTTTCAAGACATCCGTCGAACCCAGCACGCTCGCCTGAAACGAAATCACCGGATAGCCCAAAATGAGAAAATCCGGTCGGCTGCTCGCGCGATCGATCGGATCGGTCGCATTCGGATTCCCCCAATCAAAATGCGTGCCCGCCGTCGACGCCAGATGTCCGCCCGCCGAAAATCCCATCATCCCCAGCCGGTTTGGATCGATGCCGAATTCCGCCGCGCGTGTACGCACCAATCGAATCGCCCGCTGCGCGTCCTCCAATTCAATCGGGTAGTGGTAGGGAGTGAGTCTGTATTTCAGCACGAACGCCGTCACGCCAACACCGTTCATCCAAACCGCGACATCTCTTCCCTCATACGTCATTGAAAGATGCGCATAGGAACCACCCGGTGCGATGATTACCGCGGCATGAATCGCATTCCCCGGCACTTTATACATCGTCAGGTTGGGCGTATCAGCTTCGCCGGTGCCAGCGGCGCCCGGTGCCGGCCCATCCCATAACGGGATCGTCTTGCCGACCATATCCGCCGCGCTCGGTGGCGGAGCCTGCGCCATCACAGCCGTTGTCGCGACCAGCAGTACCACGCAAACAATCCACGCTCTCATAGACCCTCCAAACCGGACCTTGTATCACGAAATCGTCCCCGGCGCAGCGCGGTAAGTGTCCCCTTGCAGTCGGCTTCGACCGGCAATATGATCCGCCTCCAGAGTCAAACACATGCCCGCGTCGCCGTTTGCGTTGGCGAACCTCGGAGAACTCGATGACGTCACCTTGCTCGTTTCGCACCGCAATATTCGCATTCCTCATCGCGCTAGCCGCGCCGGTCGTTGCGCAGTCGCCCAACGCATCCGGCCAGCATTGGGTCGCCACATGGGGAACCGCGCAAACGCCCGCGCGCATCCCGGTGTCCGCGGCACGAGCCACGCAGCCCGCCCCGGCAGCGCCCGCTGCCGTCATGAATCCCACCGCGCCTGTAATACCCGTCGCGCCAGCCATGCTCCCTCCGTCGCAAACGGTTCAGCGTCGTTACAATCTCCCGCCCGCGGCCTCCAATTTCAACAACCAGACCGTGCGCATGTCCCTGCGCACCACCATCGGCGGAGACACCGTCCGCATCCGCCTTTTTAACACCGTCGGCGCGCCAACGATCACTCTCGGCACCGCGCATATCGCGCTCCATGCAAAAGATTCAGCGATCGTCGCAGGCAGTGACCGCAGCCTCACCTTCGGCGGCAGAACATCGGCCACCATATACGGCGGCCAGGTCCTCATCAGCGATCCGGTGAAACTCAGCGTCGCACCGCTCGCGGATCTTTCCGTCAGTCTCTACTTCCCCGGTGAAACCGGCTTGCCGACAAACCATCCTCTCGGCCTTCGTCCCGCCTACACATCGACAGCGGGCGATTTCACGGGAGCGCCGGAAATCGCCAGTCCCGCCAGCGTCAGCGAAGCCTATTATTTTTTGGACGGGGTCGACGTCCTCGCGCCCTCTGATGCGGCTGCCCTGGTTACGTTCGGCGATTCCATTACCGACGGCGACCAATCCACTCCCGGCGCCGACGCAATGTGGCCCGCGATCCTCGCGCAGCGACTTCTCGAAAATAAATCCACTGCCCACGTCGCCGTCGTCAACGAAGGCATCTCCGGGAATCGCATTCTCGGAGACAACGTCAGCGGCCTCTCGCGCTGGACGCACCAGGCGCTCGACGTTCCCGGAGTGAAATGGGTTACGGTTCTGGAAGGAATTAACGACATCAACGGTGCCATGCGTGCCGCCTCAACACCGCCTCCGCCCGGCGCGCCGGCCCCTGCGCCATTCTCGGCGGACGATCTCATCGCGGCCTATCGACAAATGATCGACACGGCCCATGAACGCGGCGTCAAAGTCATCGGCTGCACCATTACCCCCTACGGAGGCTCGAGCGGTTACAAAGATGCCGGCGAAGCGATCCGCGAAGCAGCCAACGACTGGATCCGGGCGAAAGGTCACTTCGACGCAGTCGTCGATTTCGACGCCGCCACGCGCGACTCGGCCGACCCCAAGCGCTTCAGCGCCGCCGCCGAATCGCCCGACCTGCTCCACCCCGGCGACGCCGGCTACCAAATGATGGCCAACGCGTTCAACCTCGCGGTGTTCGCGCCGCAAGCAACGGCCAGCGCGAGCGCGTCGTCATCCTCCACATCCAACAAATCCAAAAACTAGCACCAGGCGTCATTCCGACCGACGCGCCCCGGCACCTGTGCCGTTTCGGACATCGCGCTCTTTGCGCTCCCTCACTCCGCCCTCAACGCCTCTACCGGATTCACTGACGCTGCTCTCCGCGCCGGCACATAACTGGCGGCCAAACCGCAGGCGATCAACACGCCCGCGACGCCGCCCAATACCGAGCGATCCCAACTCCCGACCCCAAAAAGAAGCCCGCGCATCAAGACTCCCGCGCCAATCGCGCCGGCAACACCGATCACCATTCCGACCACCATCAGCCAACCGGCCTCCCTCAAAATGAGCGCATACACCGACCCTCGCCCGGCGCCCAACGCCATCCGCACGCCAATCTCGCGCGTCCTCCGGCTCACCGAATACGCAATCACTCCGTATAGCCCCACCGTGCTTAGCACCAACGCCAGCGCCGCAAATCCTCCCGCTACCCACGACGTGGCCCGATGCCAGTAAGCTGTCGGCGAGCCCTGAATAATCTCAGGCATCGTTTCACCATCAGCAGTCACAATTCCCGCGTCAACTTTGTGGATCGTGGCGATCAGGGAAGGCAGCATTCCCGCGGCATCTTGCGATGTTCGCACCGCAATATAAAACGAAGCGCCGAGACCCTGTTCGGAAGGCGTAAAAACCACCGGACCCTCCGCTCGGTCCAAGGCGCACTCTTGAAAATCCGCGACAACCCCCACGATTTGTATTGGCGGTTGCGACGCCTCCAGATTTATGTCATGGGCATGATAGAAAATCTGTTTGCCGATCGGATTTTCGCCGGAGAAATAACGCCGTGCCAGGGTCTGATTGATGATCGCGACAAGTGGCGCTCGGGCGCCGTCGTTTTCGTTGAAGTAGCGGCCTTGCAACAAGTGAGCCTTCAGCGTCGGCAAATATTGCGCGCTGATCACCTGGTGTCCGACCTGGTTGTTTACGCCGAGAGTTGGCCTTCCGACAATTCCGATCTGCGTGCTCGGGACCCCCGTCGCTGGCAAAGCCCTCGCTAAACCGACACCGGTGACGCCCGCCACGCTTTGCAGATCGTTGATGACTTCTCTTTGCAAAGCGACCGCCTGCTCATCCGCAGAATATTTCGGATCCGGCGCGAGCATCCATACCGTCGCGAGATGATCGGGATCGAATCCCATAGCAATGTGCATCAGCTGGTAGAGGCTCTTCCCAAGCAGCCCCGCGCCGCAAAGCAGCACCATCGTCGTCGCAAGTTCCAGAACGACGAGCTTTGCGCCCAAATGTCGCCACGTCGTTCCTGCCGCTCCGCGTCCCCCCTCCGCCAAACCAGCGCGCAAATTCGCAAACGAAAGCCGCAGCGCCGGAGTGCACGCAAACAGCGCGCAAGCAATCATCAAAAGCGCGGCGGCGAACGCGGCCACATGCCAGTTCCAATCCGTCCCGCGCAGGTACGGCATCCGGTCCAGCATGTCGGCGGGAATTAACGTCAGTAGCAATCGCCGCGCGATCGTCGCAGCCAAAAGTCCCAACGCGCCGCTCACGCCGACGACAACCAATCCCTCGGTCACAAATTGCTGCACCAATCGCCCACGCGACGCCCCCAGCGCGCCGCGCAAAGCAAACTCGCGCCGCCGGTTTTCTGACCGCACCAGCAGCAAACTCGCGACGTTCACGTAAGCAATCAGCAGCAGCAATCCCGCCCCGCTGAGCACGGCAAGCAGAATCGGCCGGATATCACCCAGAATTGCCTCGCTCAAAGGAACAATATTCGCGCTCCGATTCTTATCCGGATCAGGATGCAGACTCGCTTCCCGCGCGGCGACCGACCGAACATCGCCCTGCGCCTGCCCCAGCGTCACTCCCTCTTTGAGCCGTGCAATCACGCCCGTCACCGTACATCCGCGGCTCAAATGGCACGGATCAGCAGCATACGGACGCAGCGTCGTCCAGAATTCCATCGCGCCCGCAGGCGCAAAAGAAAAACTCCGCGGCAGCACGCCGATCACGGTATACGCCTGCCCGTTCAGCGTAACCGTCTTCCCCAATGCATCCGGACTCCCGCCAAACCGCTTCTGCCACGCGGTATAACTCAAGATCACTGTCGACGACGCCGCCTGCAAATCCGCGCCGCCCTCGCCAGAATCGAAATCTCGCCCAAGAATCGGCTTCGCGCCGAGCATCCGGAAAAAATCTCCGGTC
>DATMLZ010000108.1:0-2537 GCA_035569955.1 Candidatus Acidiferrum sp. | reverse complement strand
GCCGCCGCGGGCAAAATCGCCGAGCGAGAGCGTCTCGCGCTCTTCCACGGCCTCCAGCGGGCGGCCCGCGGCGATCCGGCCGACCAATGGCAGCTCTTGAATCTTCCGGTCGCTAATCTGTTCCTTGACAGGTTTTGGCAATTGCAGAATCTCGATGGAGCGGCTCTGGTTGTAGCCGCGGCGGATGAATCCTTTTTTCTCCAGAGTGGTGATGTGCTTGTGAACGGTGGCCAGGGAAGTCAGCTTTAGACCTTTGCCGATCTCTTCAAAGCTGGGGGCGTAACCGTGCCTGTTATCAAAGGAAACCAGGTAATCCAGAACTTCTTTTTGCCGTTTTGTCAGAGTCATCGTTCGCCTCCGCTCGCAAGCGCGAAACATCACAACTTTAGGCGAAAAGAAAGCGAACGTCAAGCGCCAAGTTGCCTTCGCGTTACCTTCCCTTCCCTATGGTCTCACTTCTAGAAATGATACACATAAACTGCGGGCAGTTCCTTGAATTCACATGAGACACAAGTTTGACGGTGCGGATCCTGGCGGCGTGATGGCGCGCCTGGCAACAAGCGGTCGGCTCGCTTAGGCACGCCTCCAAAGCTGCGATTCGGTTCCAGCCAGCGTGCAGGAGGGTTATACACATCATCATGCGTCCCAGACGCGAGTCTCCAGCCGTAACTGCCGCTGCCGTCGTTGCCATCATTTTCGGCGCGTTTGGTGTACTGGGCGGATTGTTGATCGAAGTCTCCATGCTGCTGATGCCTGAGGTTCATACTTCCGCGGGCCGTCCGGCAATTCCGCCTGGAACCAGGACGATGGCGGGGATCGTGTGGCTGTTCTTGAGCGTGGTAGCTGTGTTCGGCATTTTTTTGGGCGTCGGTATCGTTCGCCGCCGCAATTGGGCGCGCATCAGTATTCTCGTGTGGGGCGGCTTCATGGCTGTGGCCTCTCTAATCACGATCCCGGTCTAGGCGGACGCCGCTCCGGTCCTTAGCGTCATGAAGTGGATTTCCGTTTTGCTCTATGGAATCCCGCTGGGCGTCTCTGTAAGGACACAATTTTCGGCGGCGATGACTCTTTCCGCTTCACACGGGCCGGTGTGGTATTCTCTTGCTGTAGGCTCCGGGCGGCTGGATAGGGTATCCAACCTGGCTTTCGCACTGCCCATCTAACAAATCGAGCCACACTCCCTAAGGGGATTCGTCTGGGAGTTCAGTTACAGCGGAGCCTTGGTCACTATGTCAACTTTGATTGAAACGCCGCCGGTGAAGCACAAACGCGAGGTGATTGATCGCGCGGTCATCCGCTTTGCCGGCGATTCCGGCGACGGGATGCAGATTACCGGAAGCCAATTCACCAATACCGTCGCGCTTTACGGCAACGATATCGCTACGTTCCCGGATTTTCCGGCGGAAATACGCGCTCCTGCCGGAACGCTGCCGGGCGTCAGCGGATACCAGCTTCATTTT
Organism: Candidatus Acidiferrum sp.; assembly: GCA_035569955.1. Lineage (GTDB taxonomy): Bacteria > Acidobacteriota > Terriglobia > Acidiferrales > UBA7541 > Palsa-295. The sequence goes on along the minus strand of DATMLZ010000108.1, from coordinate 1,077 downwards.
TCTTCGAGCGACGTGTACACGCCGGGCGACGCTGTCGATGTTCTGATCGCCATGAATCCGGCGGCGCTGAAGATGAATGTCGCGGACCTTAAGGCCAACGGGATACTGATCGTAAATTCTGATGCGTTTACGGAAAACGACTTGCGCAAAGCGCAGTCGAAAACGAATCCGCTCGAGGATCATTCGCTCGACAAATACCGGCTCTTTTCCGTGGAGCTGGAGCGTCTGACAAAAGTCGCGCTCGAGCATCTGGGAATCGACGCCAAGTCTATCAGCCGGTCGAAGAATTTTTTCGCGCTGGGCATGTGCTACTGGCTCTACAACCGCTCGATGGAGCCGACGGTACGGTGGATTGACACGAAATTTAAGAACAAGCCGCTGCTCGTCGAAGCGAACAAGCTGGCGATGAAGGCTGGTTACTCGTATTGCGAAGCCACGGAAGCATTTCAAATCAGTTACGAGATTCCGCCCGCGCAGCTCGCGCCGGGTTTTTACCGTAACCTTAGCGGAAACCAGGCGCTTGCGCTGGGGTTCGTCACCGCGTCACAAAAATCGGGGCTGCGGCTGTTCCAGGGCAGCTATCCGATTACGCCGGCGTCGGACATTCTGCACGAGCTGTCGCAATACAAAGATTTCGGCGTGATGACCTTCCAGGCCGAAGACGAAATCGCAGCGATCACCAGCGCCATCGGCGCGGCTTACGCGGGTGCGCTCGCCATCACCACCACGTCGGGACCGGGCATGTCGCTGAAGACGGAAGCGCTGGGTCTCGCCGTCGCCGTGGAAATCCCGCTGGTGATTTGCGACATCCAGCGCGGGGGGCCTTCGACGGGATTGCCGACAAAGACCGAACAGGCGGATCTTTTGCAAGCGCTCTTTGGGCGCAACTCCGAAGCGCCGATTCCTATTGTTGCTCCGGCCACGCCCAGCGATTGCTTTTGGGCCGCGGTCGAAGCCAGCCGTATCGCCGTCAAGTACATGGTTCCGGTGATCATTCTGTCTGACGGCTATCTTGCAAATGGGTCCGAGCCTTGGAAGATTCCCAACGTCGATGAGATTCCGGCCTTCCCTGTGAAG
>DATMLZ010000107.1:0-11273 GCA_035569955.1 Candidatus Acidiferrum sp. | reverse complement strand
TGAATGCTTCCAGGCCAAGTGCGGCCGCTCGCACCGGCTTCGGTAGACCGCAAAATTCAGCTTGCTAAAATAGGCCCCCGAGCGCAGCAACCCCGCCTACACGGCTCACCGCACGACATCACCACCTCCTCTACGCCGCGTGCTGCCAATTTTCCGAAACTGCTGCAGTTTTCCTCCTCGCATGGCTGGAAAAGGATTTTGCTGGTAACGTCGAATTACCATACTCGTCGAGCCAGATATATCTGCTCACGCGTGCTTCCGGCCGGCACGACTTTGCTCGTCGCGGCTGCGCGCGACGCCGACTACGATCCGGACAACTGGTGGAAGACGCGCCAAGGTACGAAGATTTTCTTCGGCGAAGCGGGCGGATTGATTGTGGCGATGTGGGAGCTGCGTCACCAGGATGTGCAGACGGCCGACTCGTCGCTGCTCGCGACCGTGCCGCCGCTATTGCCGCATTGAAACAATATTCTTGAGTCTTCGTTTACAGCCCTTGCTCTCGGTACTATAGTTCGTGCATTCTTCTCGGTGACGGTCGTCCCCGGCACGGCCCTCCCTAAATCCATTGGAGGAAATTATGTGGCGCAAGAACCAGGAGTCTCAAACGCCGGCCCCCGTTTCGCCTAAGCCGGAGACGAGCAAACCGGAAACGACGCCGGCCGTCGTAGCACCAACGGTTGCTGCAACACCCGTAGCCCCGACGCCAGCACCGATACCCGTGGCACCGCCGCCAGCTCCCGCGCCTCTCGCTGCCGCGCCGGTTTCGCTGGCGACTCCTTCTTTTTCGCCGTCGTTCTCGGCAAATTCTTCGGGAGCCGACTCAAGAATCGGATCCGGACTGAAAATCCGTGGAGAAATCACGGGCACGTCCGATATGTATATCGATGGAGACGTACAAGGAAAGGTTCGCGTCGGATCGGGCCGGCTGACGGTAGGCTCGGGTGGCCGGGTTCAGGCCGATATCGAAGCCCGCGAGATCTTTGTGAATGGGACTGTGATCGGCAATCTTAAGGCGGCAGACCGGGTTCAGCTCGGTTCGACCGGCAGCGTCCAGGGAAGTGTTGTGACGCCCCGCATCGGTATCGACGACGGAGCACGTTTGCGCGGGAATGTGGAGACGGCTAGCGCGTCGCAGTCACCCGGCAAGCCGGAGCCGGTCGCGGAACAGCAGCCGCTTCGCGCTGTGGCCGTGCAAGGGAAGGGCGATTAATCGATGAACTGGATGGGCAAGCAGCGCGCTGCTGCGGCGACGCCTGCCGCAGTTACAGCAAAACCTGGTCCGGCTGCTGCTTCGGTCGTCAGCTCGACCAGCCAGGGCGCGGGCCGCACGTCAAACGGCCTGAAGGAGTTTCTCTGGATGCTGAGCGATGTGAAGCGCGGGCGCATTCTGGATTTGTGCCCCGCCTCGCAGCATACGCTGAACTTTTTCATCGGACAGGGCTTTCGGATTTCCGCCGAGGATATGCTGCGGACCTGGAAGCATTTCCTGAACGAGGAAGAGGAACGGATGCGCAGCGCGGCCGTCGGCGAAATGCCGGAACGTGTTTCGCAGTCAGACCTCGGCGCGAAATTTCTCGAGACGAACCTCAACTATCCGGAAGAGAGCTTTCACGGAATTCTGGCCTGGGACTTTTTCGATTACTTCGATCGCGAAGTGCTGCCGCTGGTGATGGGGCGGATTTACAACATTCTCCATCCGAACGGCGCGGTTCTCGCTATGTTTCACAGCAAGCCGACCGAACGGTTCCACAACTATCGAGTGATCGACGGGCAAACGATCGAGCCTGTGCCGGCTCCGACGGTCGCCGTGCACACGCGCGTGTTCCAGAATCGCGAGATTCTTGATCTGTTTGAAAAATTCCGGTCGTCGAAGACCTTTGTCGGGCGCGATCAGGTCCGTGAAGCGCTTTTCCTGAAGTAATAGCTCCCCCAAAAACGAAAAGGGACGGGTTTTGCGACCCGCACCTTTTTTTTCGCTCGTTCTGCCGGTTTATCGCGTGATGGTCATTGCTCGAAGAGCCGCGACTCGTTCAGGCAGCGGCGGGTGCGTGGCGAACAGGCTCGCCATGACCTGCCGCGGCGAAAACGGAGCAACGATCATGAGCGCCGCCGTAGTCTGCGGAACGTCCATCGGTATGCGCCGGTTGTAGGCTTCGAGCTTTTCGAGCGCGCTGATCAGGCCGTAAGGATGACCAACCATTTTTGCGCCCGAAGCGTCGGCCTGATACTCGCGCTGGCGTGAAATCCCTAGTTGGAGAAGCGTTGCGGCGATCGGTGCGACCAGTATGGCGACAAGCGCGCCCAGGCCGCCGCCCTCACGTTCGTTGCGGCCGCCATAGCCACCAAGGATCATGCCCCAGCGTCCCATGTAGCCGATCCAGCCAATTGCGCCGGCGATGGTTGCGGCGATCGAAGAGGTCAAAATATCGTAGTTGCGGACGTGCGAAAGCTCGTGGGCGATTACTCCCTCGAGCTCGTCGTCGTTCATCAGCTCCATAAGGCCTTGCGTAACCGCGACCGATGCATGGCTCGGGTTGCGCCCGGTGGCAAAGGCGTTCGGCGCCGGCTGCGGAATCAGGTAAAGCTTCGGGACCGGCAGATTGGCTTTCGCGGCGAGACGCTCCATCACGGCGTAAAGCCGAGGCGACTGTTCGCGAGTAATGGGCCGAGCGCCGCTCGATGCCAGAGCAATCTTGTCTGAGAAAAAATACGCTCCCCCGTTCATGATGACCGCAACGACGAGCGCGGTGGTTACGCCGCCCCGGCCGCCGAAGGTGGCGCCGAGGACCAGAAGCAGCATCGTCATAAACGTGAGTAGAAACGCCGTCTTAAGAGTTTTCATCGTGCCTTATCCCTTGGCGCTTTTTGAGGCCGCGCCGGCCTTTGCGGTTTCCCGCGAGAACTTCATTTCCTCGGCCTTCGGATCGGCGTCCACCTGCACTTGGTCGCCCGCGTGGACCTCCCCATCTAGAATACGCAGCGCGAGCGGATCTTGTATCAGCCTCTGGATGGCCCGTTTCATCGGACGCGCGCCATACGCCGGGTCGAAGCCTTCGCGGAAGAGCAGCGCTTTTGCCGCGGGGGTCAACTGCAGCTTAATCTGACGTTCCGCGAGCAATTTTGTCACATGTTGCATCTGCAGTTCCACGATCAGGTCGATCTGATTCTTGCCGAGCGGATGGAACAGGATGATGTCGTCGATGCGGTTTAAAAATTCCGGACGGAACAGCTCGCGCAGAGCGCCCATCGCTTCCTCGCGCGCCTTCTTGGGATCCTTGTCAGCCAGCTCGAAAATTGCGGTCGAGCCTGCGTTGGAGGTCATGATGATCAGCGCATTTCGGAAATCGACCGTGCGCCCCTTGCCATCGGTCAGACGGCCGTCTTCGAGAATCTGCAGCAGCACGTTGAAGACGTCCGGATGCGCCTTTTCGATCTCGTCGAGCAGCACAACCGAGTAGGGCTTGCGGCGCACCTGCTCGGTCAGCTGCCCTCCTTCCTCGTAGCCGACGTACCCCGGCGGCGCCCCGATCATTCTCGCGACCGAATGCTTTTCCATGTATTCGGACATATCCAGCCGGATCATGGCCTTTTCGTCGTCGAAGAGAAATTCGGCAAGCGCGCGGGCAAGTTCTGTCTTGCCGACCCCGGTCGGCCCGAGAAACAGGAACGAGCCGATCGGCCGGTGCGGATCGCTCAAGCCAGAGCGGCTACGGCGAATCGCGTTGGCCACACTCGCCAGCGCCGAGTCTTGGCCAACGACGCGATGGCGCAAGCGCTCCTCCATGTGGACGAGTTTGTGCACTTCGCCTTCCAGCAGGCGACCGGTCGGAATGCCAGTCCATTTGCTGACGATTTTGGCGATCTCTTCTTCGCCGACTTCTTCTTTGAGCATCGACTGATTTTTCTGAAGCTCGGCGAGATGATCTTGCGCCGCTTGGAGCTGCTTTTCAGCTGCCGAGAGCTTGCTGTAACGGATTTCAGCGACCTTCGAAAGGTCCCCGGCCCGTTCGAAGCGCTGCTCTTCGGTTTTGAGCCGATCGATCTCTTCCTTTTGCTTGCGAATCTGGCCGATGGCATCTTTTTCGGTTTGCCAACGCGCTTTCAAGGCGTTGGATTGCTCTTTCAGCCCGCCCAGATCTTTCTCGATCTGCTTCAGCCGTTCGCGCGAGTTCGCATCGGTCTCTTTGGTCAGCGCCTGGCGTTCGATTTCAAGTTGCATCACGCGGCGCTCGATCTGGTCGATTTCCTGCGGCAGGGAATCGATCTCCATGCGGAGACCCGCTGCGGCTTCGTCAACAAGGTCGATGGCCTTGTCGGGCAGAAAACGGTCGGTGATATAACGCTGCGACAGCATCGCTGCCGCAACGATCGCCGCGTCCTTGATTCGGACGCCGTGATGCACTTCGTATCGTTCTTTCAGACCGCGCAGGATCGCGATGGTGTCTTCGACAGACGGTTCGCCCACCATGACAGGCTGGAAGCGCCGTTCGAGCGCCGGATCCTTTTCGATGTACTTGCGATATTCATTGAGCGTTGTGGCGCCGACTGCGCGGAGCTCACCGCGCGCGAGGGCAGGCTTCAACATGTTGGAAGCGTCCATTGCGCCTTCGGCAGCGCCGGCGCCCACCAAGGTGTGAAGCTCGTCGATAAACAGGATGATCTGGCCGCCCGATTCAGCGACTTCCTTAAGGAGCGCCTTCAGGCGGTCTTCGAATTCGCCGCGATACTTTGCACCCGCGACCATCGCGGAAAGATCGAGCGAAGCGAGGCGCTTGGTCTTCAGGATTTCAGGCACGTCGCCAGAAGCAATGCGCTGGGCGAGGCCCTCAACGATGGCCGTCTTGCCGACACCGGGCTCTCCGATCAGCACAGGATTGTTCTTCGTGCGGCGCGCCAGGATTTGCATCACGCGGCGGATTTCTTCGTCGCGACCAATGACCGGATCGAGCTTGCCGCGACGAGCGAGGTCGGTAAGATCGCGCGCGTACTGCTCGAGTGCGCGGTACTGGGATTCCGGGTTTTCCGACGTGACACGATGGCTGCCGCGAATCGCGGTCATCGCTTGCAGAATGGCGTCATGTGTTGCGCCTTCCCGCACCAGTGTCTGCCCGGCCGGGTCTTTGGCGGCGGCCGAGATGGCGAGCAGGATGTGCTCGGTTGAAACGTATTCGTCTTTGAGGCGCTGCGCTTGTTCAAATGCCTGTTCGAGTACCTGGTTCGAGGCGTTGCTCAGGTATTGCTGCGAAATGCCGGAAACTTTCGGCAGGCGCGCGATTTGCTTTTCGATTTCGCCCGCGAGGCGGCCCGGTGCGACGCCAAGTTTTTCAAGCAGCGGAGGCACCACGCCGTCAGCCTGCGCCACCAGCGCCCACAACAAATGCAACGGCTCAATCTGTTGTTGCCCTCCGCGCGCACCCATTTCCTGCGCGGCTTGGACGGCTTCCTGGGCCTTTACGGTCAATTTGTCGTAGCGAAGCATGTCAAAATCTTCTCACTTTCAATCCGATTAGATACAAGAAAGGGGCCTGGCGATTGGCACCGGCCCCTTTCGAGGTTTCCGCGACACCAGGCTTAGTTCTTCTCGGCGCCCGAAACGTTCACCTTCACTTGCTTGGGCTTCGATTCGGCGCGTTTGGGCAGCTGGACCGAAAGAACGCCGTTCTCATACCCCGCCGTGATGGTTTCGGTGTTCACGGTGTTCGGCAAGCTAAAGCTCCGGCTGAACGATCCGTAAGTGCGCTCCACGCGAAGGTAATTGTCTTGCTTGACCTGCTTTTCGAACTGGCGCTCGCCGCGTAGGGTGAGCATGTTGTTCTCGACCCGGACGTCAATGTCCTTTTCGTTGAAGCCGGGAAGATCAGCCTTCAACACCAGTTCATTTTCGGTTTCGTAGATATCTACGGCCGGCGACCAAGTGGTGATAGCCGGATTCTCGCTCTGGTTATGAAAGGTGCTCTCAAGGAGCTTATTTACCTGATCCTGCAAAGTGCTGATATGGTTGGGGATTCGTCCCCAGCGGGTAATCGTCGTCATTGCTGGCTTTCTCCTCAAATCTGAGTACGGTCGTTAATCTTTCACGCTATATAAGCGCAACAGGATAATAAAATATGCGTGCGTTATTGTCAAGTATTTTCTGTACGTACTAAGACACCTAAAATCAGTCAGTTGTATCAGTCCAAGACTCTGACGATCAGGCACTTAAGGTAGTGCGTTTCCGGCATTGTGAGCAGGATCGGGTGGTCCTTGGCTTGGGTTCGGCGGTCGACAACGGCGACGGGCCTCTTGGCGTCTGTCGAGGCCTCAGCCAGGATCTGCAGGAAGAGGGCTTCGCTGATATGGTAAGAGCACGAGCAGGTGAGCAGCGTCCCTCCCGGCTTCAGAATCTTAAGCGCCCTTAGATTGATCTCCTTGTAGCCTCTTTGCGCGGCCTCGATGCTGTCCCGGTTCTTTGCAAAGGCGGGCGGGTCGAGGATCACCATATCGAATCGCCGGTGTGCCTCGTCATAGTCCTTTAGGATGTCGAAGGAGTTGCCTTCCCTAAACGTGACGTTGGGGATCTGGTTGAGCTCCTGGTTGTGACGACCGGCGGCGACGGCGGCAGGCGCCATATCGACGGCTTCCACGTGGGCGCAGCGGTTCGCAATCGTAAGGGCAAAGCCACCCTGGTAGCTGAAGCAATCGAGGACTTCTCCTGAAGCGTAGGTCCGCGCGGCGAGGTGGTTTTCGCGTTGATCGAGGAACGAACCGGTTTTCTGCGCCTTTTTCAGATCAAAAGCGAAGGCGACGCCGTTTTCGTGGGCGACGATTTCGTCCGGAACCTCTCCCGACAGCACGCTTACACGCTGATCGAGACCTTCGAGAAGGCGGACGCGGGGGTCGTTGCGTTCGAGGATTCCTTTGGGTGAGAACAGTTCGTTGAGAATCTCGACGAGCAGGTCTTTGTGGCGCTCGGTCCCCTGGCTGAGCGTTTGGATCACGAGGTAATCGCCGTATCGGTCGACGATCAGCGACGGGAGCTGATCGGCTTCGCCGTAAACAAGACGCCAGGCTTCGGTGTCTTGGACGACGGCTTTGCGATAGGCGGAGGCCTGCTCGAGGCGTCGGGTGAAGAAGGCGCGGTCAACCGGAGCATCTTCGCGCGTAAGCAGACGAAGCGCGATTTGGGATCGGTCGCTGTGGAAGGCGCGCCCGTGGTAACGGCCTCGCTCGTCGGCCAGCCGAACGACGGCGCCCGGCTCTGCGTCAACCGAGCGAACGTCGCTGCGGTAGATCCACAGGTGCCCGGCGCGCAAGCGTTCGACGCCCCGCGGGCTGATGACCGCTGAGCCTTCCTTGCTCGGTTTAACCATGGGCTGGGGTGTTGCCATGCTTTTGGCGCTGGTCGGGAACGAGGCAGGCACTTCGCTACAATGGAGCTGCCTATCCGACATGGTATGCGTAAAAGCCGATGAACGTAAGCGATTTTGATTACCACCTGCCCCCCGAGCGGATCGCGCAGAAGCCACTCGCGGAACGGGATGCTTCGCAGATGTTGGTGCTCGACCGCGCGAATGGCGACTACCAGGACCATGCGTTCCGGCGGTTCGCCGACCTTCTGCGCGGAGATGAACTGCTTGTCTTTAACAACGCGCGCGTGTTGCCCGCTCGGCTGTTTGGCAGGCGAGAAGGGATTCACAGGGAGCAGCATGGAGAGGGAAGCACTCAGTTCTTGAGTGCCCAGATCGAAGTGCTGCTGGTGCGCAAGGTGGGCGAGGAGTTATGGGAATGCCTGGTTCGTCCCGGGCGAAAGGTGCCGACAGGCGAACGGATCGTTTTTGGCGGCGGCGAACTCGAAGCTCGGGTCGAGGATCGCGGCAACTATGGTTTGCGCCTGGTTCGTTTCGCGGCCAAGGGCAACTTTCGGGAGGTCGTTGAGCGACTCGGACACGTGCCGCTGCCGCCGTACATCAAGCGCTCCGACGATCCGGCGGATCGCGACCGATACCAGACTATCTACGCCCGGCGGGGCAGCGCTGTTGCGGCTCCGACAGCCGGACTGCATTTCACTGGACAAATGCTCGAGAAGATCCGGGCGCGGGGAAGTGAGACAGCCGAGATCACCCTGGACGTCGGGCTGGGTACGTTCGAGCCGGTCCGAACCGAACGGATCGAAGAGCACAAGATCCACAAGGAGAGTTACGAGATTTCGTCCGGCGTAGCTGAGGCGATTCTGCGAGCAAAGCAAGACGGCCGGCCGGTGCTCGCCGTCGGAACTACCGTGGTTCGTGCACTGGAAGATGCGGCGGCGAAAGGCGCAGGCACGCGCAATCTTCTGGCTCCGGGCCAGGCAGAGGCTGATATTTTTCTGCTGCCAGGTTCCGAGTTTCGAGTTGTCGATCAGCTGCTCACGAATTTTCATTTGCCGCAGTCGACGCTGCTCGCGCTTGTGTGCGCGTTTGCAGGACGGGACAACGTGCTTGGCGCCTATCGACATGCGGTCGAGAGCGAATATCGGTTTTACAGCTACGGCGATTGCATGCTGATCCGTTGATTGGGCAAAAAACCGTTCTGCAACCGATGATCAGCCAATTGCGGCGAACGGGCGCCGATCAACGGACACTAGATTCGCCGAATTCCTCAGTTAATTTCCCCCGAGGAATGTAACGCGGGGTAATGAGGCGGTTCGCGATGGGAACGCCCGGTGATTTCTCCACCGTGCAACCCGATTGTCGTTCGACTATCATGACTTGAAAGACTCCGTTTGCGGTAGCTGCATGCGATATCTGATCCTTAGTGACATCCACGCCAACGTTACTGCGCTCGACGCGGTCCTCGCCGCTACCAAAGGCCGCTGGGACAAATGCGTGTGCCTGGGAGACATCGTGGGGTACGGCCCCGATCCGAACGAAGCGATCGACCGGATTCGCTCACTTGATTGCGTGACAATTCGCGGCAATCACGACAAGGCGATCGCCGGCATTACCGAAGGCGAGGACTTTAATCCGATCGCGCGCACGGCCGTGCTGTGGTCGCGCGAGCAGCTGACCTCAGACAATCTGGAGTTTCTTGTTCGGCTGCGGCCGGGCCCCGTGTTTGTCGACGGATTTTGCATTGTCCATGGTTCGATCAGCGACGAGGACGAGTATGTGTTCGTGCCGCCGCAGGCTTTGGAGGAGTTGCGTATCGCGCCGACGGCACTGACGTTTTTCGGGCATACGCACCGGCAAGGCGGATTCATGCAGAGGGGCTCAGGACTCGGCGTGATCAATTTCGACCCAACGCCAAAACACCTGATTTGGACCCTGCCGATTGAAGAAGGCGCGACGTATTTGCTTAATCCCGGCTCGATCGGCCAGCCGCGCGACGGAGATCCGCGTGCAGCCTACGCGATTGCCGACACAGAGGAAAAAAACGTGGAGTACTGGCGCATTCCCTACGACATCGCGGCGGTTCAGACGCGAATGTTGAATGCCCTGCTTCCCGAGCCGCTGATCATGCGCCTTTCGGTAGGGCGGTGAGGCGCCGCGTCCTCGCGCCGAAGCCGGGCAGTTCCATTCCTGCTAGAATCATTTCCGAAAGTCTCGAATCGGTGTCTAACAGAGCGCCCGGACCGACATGATCGATACGCAAAGTGCTCGCGAAGCCCGAAAGCAGTTTCCGCTCGCATTGATGGGCGGGATTGCGGTTGTGGCGCTTGTGTTTGGAGGCGTGGCGCTCATGAGCAAGTCGGTCCACGTGATCACGCCGCCGGCTCCGAAGCCCATGGCTTTTGGACAGACCGAGCAGGCCTACGCGCCACACATCCGCTACGACAATATCCAGCTTGCGAAATCTTCAAACTTGCTGAATCAGCAGTTCACCTACATCAATGGAACGGTTTCAAATAATGGCGACCGCCCGGTCAGCCAGTTGGCGATGACCGTGGAATTTTGCGACGACCTCGCGAACAAGGAAGTCATACTGCGCGATACCGAGCCGATCGTTAACGCGACCGACCAGCCGCTGGCCCCCGGCCAGCACCGCGATTTTTCAGTGACCCTCGACAAGTTCCCCGACACCTGGAATCAGCAGATGCCCCGGTTTCACACCACAGGACTTGTATTCCAATAATTTTGTCGCAGGAAATCTCGCCAAGCCGAGTACGCACAACGCTCGAGTGCGCCTGCTCGTTCGGCTCTGGGCGTCCCAAAGAGCACCGTCGCCGGGTTTACAACGAATCCGTTCACCGCGCCTTCAATCTTCCCGCTGCGGGTTTGGTGCGACGTCGGAGAAACTACTCCGACGAAAGCCAGGCGGCCGAAATCAAACAGACCGTTATCACGCTTGAGAAAGCGATCGGCAGGACAAAAAGGTATCTGCAACTCACAACCGTGATCGCGGCAAAGCAAAGGGCGAAGGCCCAACGAACCCCGCCCACCAGCGCCAACACTTCCGCTGGAAGGCTCGCCAGCTGCCACGCGAGTATCGCCGCGAATAGATAGAACACTCCGACCGATAGTCCGGCGGCGACGAAGAATTCCCAATACGTCCGGTCGAAGCCCTGCACTTCAAAGTGGGTTGAACGCATAGAGGCAAGAAGGGCTTCAACACCCCAACTGGGATCGGACTGGCGAAACCCAAGCGTGTGTCCTACGGCAAAAAGCAGCAGGAGGACGGCAGCGACTCGGTAAAAAATAGAGGCTTTCATGTCGTGCCTCCCGACACCGCGGCGGGGTTACTTTGGCTGCCGCGCGGAGTCAAACTGTACCACCAGCGCTCGATCAAGTTACTTGTCACAAAAATACGCCAGGAGCATTGTCTGTCCTGTTCGAACAGCGCCAGCTTTCATTTTTCAGAACGCACCGGAAGCTCTCGCCTCGGTGCTCGTTGCAGCGTCCTGCCGAATTTGTGATCCGCCTTTGTTGAACGCCAGCCCGATCATCGGCTGCCACAGGTGTGCTTCGCGTCATTTGCGTCAATCGTCGGTTGAGTGTGCCCGTATTGCGGAAGGGCGCAGGGAACGCCGTCAGAACCAGGCTGCGATGATTGCGAACTGGTTTGCCCGACGCCGGATTCCGGTCCCATCCTGCAGAGCAAGTGAGTTGAATAGTAGGAAGACGTTCACGCGATTTTTACAGAAAATCACATTCAACTAGGAGATAATCAAGGAGACGACTTGCAACCGAGCCTCCCGGCCGGCCATCCAAGTCACAGGAGACCTACCAAAGAAAAGGCGAGCGCCAACATGGACAACCGGCTGATCGGCGGCCTGCGTCCGCGCCCAAGCATCGCGTCGGGCGCGCCAACGGGGGGGC
>DATMLZ010000106.1:0-27699 GCA_035569955.1 Candidatus Acidiferrum sp. | reverse complement strand
CACGGGCCGAAAATTCGACAGGTGCATCAGGATTGGCTCGCCGTCGGGGGCCCACTGCGTGCGCAATGTCAGATTATCAGTGCGGCAATACAGGTCGCAGTTAACGAAATTGGGAATCACTTCGATCGGACGCTTGATATCGAACTCGCGCAGCGTCCGCTCGCGCAAATAATTGGAAATGGCGGTTACGCCGTCGCTCTGCTCGATTGCAAACCTGGTGATCGGCAGATAGCTGCGATCGTTTCCCACCAGCGTGATATCGGTTCCGTGCAGCGTGGTCACAAACGGCACACGTCTGGGCGCAGCCATCTGTCGCGCGAGCAGTGCGCTCACTGAATGCGGCACCGCGTAATGAACGTGTAGCAAATCGAGTGAAACGCTCTCGGCCACTTCCAGCATTTTTGTCGCCAGTGCCAACGTGTACGGCGCGTGGTCGAAGAGCGGATAGTTCGTCACTTCGACTTCATGAAAAAAGATTCGTTCAGAGGAGCCGGTGAGCCGGATCGGCATCGCATAACTGATGAAATGGATCTCGTGCCCACGCGCGGCCAACTCAATGCCGAGTTCGGTCGCCACCACGCCCGAACCGCCATACGTCGGATAGCAGGTAATTCCGATCTTCATAGGCTCCCCTGGGCGACACTCTGGAGTTAGCGGCGAATACGCGGGCGGTGCGGAATTGCCCCACACAACCCCGGCAGTATTAGACGCGCGGGAGCTTATAAAAGGCGCGGAATTCCATTGGTAGGTTCGGGCGAAACCGCCGGCAACTAGTGGCCGTTGCCGCCGCCATTCGAAGATTCTTCGCCGTCTTTATAGAGATACTTGATGCAGTGCTTGTAGACCATCAGGTTCGGCGCGCCGAAGCGTGTCAGCTTGATGCAATCGCGGTCGTACCATTCGACGATCCCCCGCAGAATCTCTCCGTCGTTGAGCACGACGGCCACGGGTGTACGCGCCTGCATCTGCTTCACGTAGTAAAAATTCTCTGCATGCGTCTGTTCGGGCGGCGCCGGTTTCTTCCGAGGCGCTGCGGCTTGCGGAGCTGGCTGAGCTGGCCGGGGAGCGAGATTTTGTTCTTTCATCTCGGTTAGGTTGGGTCGAAACAATTTCCGGTTCACGATCAATGCTCCTTCGTATGAATGCCTGAGATGCTACCAATATTGACTACCGATGAGACAAACAGGTTTCAACTGCTTGATATAAAAAAATCGAATGAACTTTCAGGCTCGATGGCTCGCCAGGGAACCCGCAAGAGCGTCCAAACCAAGCTGGCGGCTCACATTTCGGCGTAAACGGGTTTCCAGCGTGTCTAGACCTTGCGTAGCTCGCAAGACCCACATCCAATCGACTTTCTTGCCGAGGGATTCTAGTTCCCGGCTTAAATCGGGATTCCGGGGAAAACTGCTCTTCCGTCCTTCGGAGACTTCCAGCAGGTCCGTAAACAGACTATAGAGCAGGCCTAAAATATTTTCAAACGATTCCTTCTCTTGCTTGGCCAGCTGAGCGGTCGCCGCGAAAATCTCCTGATACTTTTCACCGGCAACGGAGCGCTCAAGTAAATCGAGCAGCAGTCGCCGAATCCGCTTGGACTCCACAAGATCAATCGAAAGCGCCGCCCCCGGGCTTCCATCCGCAAGTTGCGCGGCCAGAGTGAGTTCGGCGGGCTTCCCTTCACGCCGCCCCTTCAGAAACTTCTCGATCGTCGCGGCCGGGACCGGCGCGAAATGAAATTGCAGGCACCGCGAGCGAATCGTCGCGAGAACAGAATCCGGCGAGGACGCCAGCAAAATCAGTGTCGCTGAAAGCGGAGGCTCTTCCAAAATCTTCAGGAAAAGATCGGCGTCGTTCCACCGCATGGTGTGCGCGCCATCCAAAATAAAGACGCGCCGCCGCCCTTCAGGCTGAAAATAAGCCGCGCGCTGCACGGCGCGCAACTGCCCCACGCGGATCATGGGACGTGCCACAGGCGCCCGCAGGCGCACCGGATCGGGCACAATCAGCCAAACATCCGGATGCGTCTCCAAAATCAGCGGCGTACGTTCGACCGTCGCGGCATCAGCACTCTCGCCACGCTCTTCGAGTCCCGCCTCAATCAAGGGAGCAGGATCGGCGAGTCGTCCGATCCTCTGGCAAGCAGGACATTCCCCGCAAAAATCGTCTTTCAGCCGCTCGCAGTTCGCCGCCTGGGCAAACATCCGCGCCAAGGTGAACTTCCCGATGCCTGCCGCACCCGTAAAAAGCAGCGCACTCGGCACGCGCCCGCGCTGAAACATCCCGCGCAGCGCGGTCACAATCCGTTCGTTGCCGAGAAATTCAGAAAATCCCATATCTCACCGAGCCGCCTGCGCGGTCGAAATCACTCGCGCCGAAATCGCCGCCAGGATCTCTTCGTGAATTGACGCAGGGGCTCGCATCGCCCGACTCGCGGCGTCAGAGCAATCGATCTTCGTCCAATTCGGCTGGAGCGACAGTTCCTCATACACGCTCGCGGCTTCCGCAAGATGCGCCCGGCTCGACTCCTGCAAATCGCGCATCATGTTCGTGTAGCCGCGCGCCTGCTTTTCACCGACCAACCGGTGGGCTTCCTCGACCGGCACCCGCAAGTAGATCACCAGATCCTCAACCGGTAAGCCGTACTCGTTGTATTCGAGCTGGCGCAGCCACTCGATGAACTCGGTTCGCTTTTCCCGCGGCACGCGCGCGCCCTGGTGCGCCATATTCGATCCGATATATCGATCGGCAAGCAGGATCTTCCCCGCGGCGAGCGCAGCTTCAAGCTCGGGCTTTGCATCCCATCGATCGCTCGCATAAATCAACGCCGATAGGTGCGGATCGACCGCCTCGAGCGGCCCGAAATCACCGTTCAGGAATTGACCTGCAAGTTTTCCAAAAAACCTGGAATAGTTGGGGAAACTGGCCAGCTGGTAAGGGATCGAACGCTCTCCAAACGCGCGCGCCAGCATCTCGATCTGCGTGCGCTTTCCCGATCCGTCGATTCCTTCAAGTACGACAAACTTTCCGCGAGCTGCCATATCAGTGGCCCAAGTCTAGCATGAGAAAATCCGCATGCTAAAATTCGGTCATGCCGTCCGCGATCGCCGAAAACCTCCACGCGATTCGGGAGAAAATCGCAACCGCCGCGCAGCGCGCAAAGCGCGACCCGGGCGAAATCACGCTCGTTGCAGTCTCAAAGACCTTCCCTGCCGAAGCGGTCCACCAAGCCGTTTCCGCCGGCATTACGCACTTCGGTGAAAACAGAGTCCAGGAAGCCGAATCCAAGTTCGTTCAGATAAATACCACCCTGCATCTGATCGGCCATCTCCAAAGCAACAAGGCCCGCCGCGCCGCGGAAATTTTCAACCGCATCGACTCGGTCGACAACCTCTCCATCGCCCGCAAGCTCAACGACGCCGCGAAAAACAGAATCGGCATACTGATCGAAGTCCATCAAGGCGAGGCGGCAAAATCCGGCGCACCGGAACCCGACATCCCGAGTCTCGCGCGCGAAATCCTGAATCTCCCAAATCTAAATCTTCTTGGCCTAATGGCGATTCCCCCCTATTTTGAGAATCCCGATCTGACTCGGCCCTATTTCAAGAGGTTGAAGAGTCTTCATGACGAAGTTGCCGCTGCACTCGACAAATCACTCCCCATTCTCTCTATGGGCATGAGTCACGATTTTGAAATCGCCATCGAAGAAGGAGCAACAGAAATCCGCATCGGCACGGCCCTGTTCGGGTTGCGTAACACATGGCGAAGCGAAATACCCTGAAATGGAGATGACCGAACAACTCGGAGGCATTTCCTTCCTGGTCCGCGTCACGCCGCGCGCAAGCCAGAACGCCATCGAAGGCGAATTTCAAGGCGCGCTAAGGGTCCGCCTCACCGCTCCGCCGATCGACGACCGCGCCAACGACGCCCTCCGCAAATTCCTCGCCGCCCACCTGAAAGTACCGGCTTCGTCGGTCCAAATCATCGCCGGCGAAAAAAGCCGCAGCAAACGCGTCCTGGTCAAAGGCATCACCCGCGCCCAAGCCCAACAACTCTTCGGGCCGATCAACGCGTAGCCCCAGGCGCCCTCCCTACGTCGCTGCGGGCCCAGCCAACGATCAACAAACAACAAAACCGAAAAGCAAAAAAGGGGGACATTTCTAAATTGGTTTGACAGTAGCTGGGCCGCATAGCTGGGCCGCAGCCTTGAAGAAAGGGACACCCCTAAGCTAAGCTCCGTCGAATGAAATGCTCAATTTCAGCTCTTTCTCGATGCGCGATAGCGATCGCCGGTCTGATGCTATTCGCCACAACCATCGGCGCAACGTTTGCCGCCGAGTCCCCCTTGGTGGGAGCCTGGCAGCTTGATCCTGCACAATCAGGAGAGGCCGCTCTCTACCTATTCACGCCAACGCACTACTGCATGCTTTTGGCAGCGACCGACCGGCCCGATATCGCCGACACGAGTAAGGCGACGGCCGACGAGATGCGCGCCCTCTGGGGGCCGATGATCGCAAATGCCGGAACCTACGAAATCTCCGGCGATCTGATCACGATTCACCCGGTCGTTGCCAAAATTCCCGTTGTCATGAAGTCCGGCGCCAACGAAGTCTATCGTTTCCATATCGAAGGCAAGACACTCACTCTGACCCAGGTGCGTAACGCACGTGGGGTTGCCGTCGACTCAGCGCCCACGCTCAAGTTTGTCCGCGTCGAATGATGTAACGGCCAAAGATCGGCGCCTGGAATCACCTATCGTCAGGACTACGGGCATGTTCCGCGGGGACTGCATCGGGAACGGACCACGGCTTCCATATTTCGGGCGGCCCCGTCTCCAGTCAAGTCAGCAGACACGTTTTTCCAGTCGCGAGTGAAACGATTACCCGGAGACCACAGGCATCACGGCCTAACTCGCCGGCCGGTTGCCGAGTCACGACTCACGCCTTTGTGCCATCCTTATCGCCTGCTAAAATCGACGCCATCTCCATGGACGTCGCCCTCATCCAATCCGAACTCAAAGCCTCCAAACTCGACGGCTGGCTCTTCTACGACCATCACCGCCGCGATCCGATCGCCGCGCATATTCTTGGCCTCAGCGACGACCAGATGTTCACCCGCCGCTGGTTCTACTTCGTCCCTGCCAGTGGCGAGCCGCGAAAGCTCGTCCATCGCGTCGAAAACGGCGCGCTCAATTCGCTGCCCGGCAAGGCGATCGTTTACTCCGGCTGGCAGGAGCTTCACAAATCGCTCCCCAAACTCCTCTCCGGCAGCCGCAAAATCGCGATGCAATATTCACCGGACAACAATATTCCCTACATCGGGCTGGTCGATGCCGGCACCATCGAGCTGGTTCGAAAGCTGAAAAAGAAAATCGTCAGCTCCGCCGATCTGGTCCAGCGATTCGAAGCCACATGGACCGAAGCGCAACTCAACTCTCATCTTGAAGCGGGCAAGCGAATTGATCGCATCTGCCGCCAGTCTTTCGAAAGCGCCGCCGAATTCGTACAAGCCAGCCGGCCACTTCGTGAAGATGAACTTCAGGACTGGATCATGGCGCAATTTCGGGATAGCGGTCTGGTCACAGCCGAGCCGCCCATCGTCGCCGTGCAGCCGAACAACGGCCAACCGCACTACGAACCGAAGCACGGCTCGGGGTCTCCGATTCGCGCAGGCGATCTGCTGCTTCTTGATATGTGGGCAAAACTGCCTGGGCCGGCGAGCGTCTATTACGACATCACTTGGGTCGGCTATCTCGGTTCGCGTGTGCCCGACGCGTACGCAAAAATTTTCGGCATCGTTCGCCAGGCCCGCGAACGCGCTACCGAATTCGTCCAAAAATCGGTCGCGCGCGGACGCGAAATTCACGGCTGGGAAGTCGACAAAGTCGCGCGCGAAACGATTCGCAAAGCGGGCTATGCGAAATTCTTCGTACATCGCACCGGTCACAGCATAGGCCGCGAAGTCCACGGGAATGGCGCGAACATGGATGGCCTTGAAACGCGCGACGATCGCAAAATCATCCCGCGCACCTGCTTTTCGGTCGAGCCCGGCATCTATCTGCCGGAATTCGGAATCCGCAGCGAAGTGAATGTGTACGTCGGCGAACGCGAAGCCCGCGTCACCGGCGCAGTACAAACGGAAGTTCTTTCCCTCTTGCGCTGAGAGAATCGGTCGAAATTATGGACGCAGCCCCAATCGATCCATCGCCTGAACGAGCCGAGCTGACCACCGAAGCGCCGCCGGTTCCCGCGACGCCATCTTCGTTCGCTCCAATGTTCGCGGCGGCCGCCTGGATCGTTCCCGGCCTCGGGCATTTGCTGCTGCGTCGCTGGGTCAGAGCCGCCGCATTTTTCATCGCTGTTGCGGGGCTTGCGTTTGTCGGCTACACGATGCGCGGCGAAGTCTTCGCCGTGCGCTCGGAAGACTCTTTCGGCACCTTGGGATTTCTCGCGGATATCGGCTCGGGCGCGTTCTACTTCCTGTCGCGCATTTTCGAATCGTCGGGCGCGGATCTTTCGCGCTCCGCGGGAGATTACGGCACACGCCTCATCGCCGCGGCAGGTATCGTGAACATAGTCGCAATCATCGACGCATACGAAATCGCAGGGAGGCGCCGGGGCTGACGATGAACATTAGCCACCTCGGTGGGATGATTCTTTTCGCACTGCTCGCGTCTGTCGCGTTCGCATCGCTCGGACATCGAACGTGCGCGGGACGCGTGCGTCACGCAGCGCTTTGTTTTGCGCTGTTTATGGTCTTCGCGGTCGGCATTGCGTGGCTGCTCTATCCACTCTCTCGATAAAACCAAGACCTTGCGAACCGCTGTTGCCTTAGTGTCCAGCAGGCGGCGCGGGCTTTTTCGCGGGCGCCGCGGCAACCGGCGCAGCGTTCAGCACGAAGGCGAAGAGCTGATCGTCGCCCGTCGCGATCACGTACTGAAGCCCGTCGAGCATATAGGTCTCCGGCGCATTCCCGGTGTTCCCAATTCGCGAATGCCACAGCGGGTTGCCGTTCGCGGGGTCGTAAGCAACTAGGTTCGCTCCATCGCCGCTGAAAAGTAGCTTGCCTGCGGTTGTCAGTAGTCCCGCAGTGCTTTGGACCGGATGCCGCCAAACGATCTTTCCGGTCTTGTAATCGATCGCAACGATGTTCGTGCCGTAGGCCATTCCCGCGCCGCTCGTCGTGCCGCCCAGCCCCATCGAGCCGCGTGGATCCGGGTCGATCAGGTAGCTGATGTGCAGCGAGTTGTCCTCGGGCGCAAAGAACAGTCCGGTATCGGGCGAATATGCCGATGGCGGAACGTTCGTCACGTCCGTGTTTACGATCGACCCGGCAATCGTCGCGTCCTTCTCCGGATTCCGCCGCGGTCGTCCCTTATCATCCAGCCCGACGGCCCAATTGTTCACCGTGCCGAACTTGCCAGTCACCAGATGCTCGCCGGTCGCGCGATCCAGCACGAAGAAATATCCGTTGCGCGCGGCCTGCATCACCATCTTGCGCTGCTTGCCTTGGAACGGCGCGTCCACCAGGATCGGCGTCTGCACGGTATCCCAATCGTGCGTATCGTGCGGGGACGTCTGGTAATACCACTTCATCTTTCCGGTATCGATATCGACCGCAATCATGGTGCAGGCAAAAAGGTTGTCGCCATCGCCGCGACCGGTCGTGTAGGCCGGGGTCGGATTGCCGGTGCCAAAAATGTAGAGGTGAGTTTCCGGATCGTACGCTCCGGGCATCCAGACTTGCGCACCGCCGTGGCTCGCCGCATCGAGGCTCGCCCAGGAATCGACGCCGACATCCCCCGCCTTCATCGGCACCGTGTAGCTGATCCATTGCCGGTCGCCCGTTTCCGGATCGACCGACTGCAAATATCCCGGCGCATCAATATCGTCACCGGTCCCAATCAGCAAATGATTGCCGACCACGATCGGGGACATCGACGAAAAATACTGCTGGTCGAATGGTGCAATTTCCTTGTGCCACCGCTCTTTGCCGGTCTTGGCGTCAAGCGAAACGAGCATGTCGTCATGGGTCTCGAGATAGAGCCAGTTGTGATACATGCCGAGACCGCGATTTCCCGTATGCGTGCCGCCACGCGTCTTCCAGTAGTAGTGCCAGATGATCGAGCCATCGCGCGCATCGACAGCCCACGCGTTGTCGGGCGACGTAAGATAAAGCACTCCGTCGACCATCAAAATCCCGCCACCGATTCTGGCCGGCCCACCTGGATTGAGATCGCCCGTACCAAGTCCACCGACAATCATCGCTGTCGCGCCAATTCCGCCGCCGCGTCCGCCGCCAAACGTTCCGTTGCCGTACCCATCCGGCCCCGAACCGGCGGTGAACCGAGCGACCCAGGCAAGGCTCAGATTGTGAACGTTCGATTGATTGATCAGCTTGAGCGAGCTGTAGCGCTTTCCGGTATAGTCGCCCGAGTAAATCGGCCAGTTGTTGCCGAGCGGCTTCAGAAGATCCGCCGGATCGACTCCGCTCTGCGCAAAAATAAGTCCTGGCGCGAGCAGCAGCAAAGCAATCGCAAACGTCGCAAGCCTTCTCATGGTCTTCGAGCCTTTCACTTGACGGTCGCGAGATAAGCCGTCACGTCATGCATGTCTTTGTCGGTCAATGCCATCTCGAGGGTTTTGTGTGCGTCGTGCGGATCGCTCACTTCCACATCCTTTACGTCCGCGTTGCGGCTGAACGTGCGGCGCGTGCCATCGGCTTCAATCAATGTCACGACGAAATCGTCCTTGCGGACCAGATTGCCCTCGACCTTTGTTCCATTCGCAAGGGTCACAGCAACGGTCGTCGGAGGTCCAGCTTGCCCGCCGCGTCCGCCAACAGTCCCGGCCACCCATGTATTCTGCAGCGTTCTGGCGTCGCTATATGTGGCGCCGATTCCCTTCAAATCGCCCGTGAGTGAATGACACTTCGTACAGGTCTTGTCGAAATACACTTTGCCTGCGATCGGATCGCCCACGATCACTTTCAAATCATCGCCGTCGGGAGCGCCTGGAGGCCGGCCCTGCGCGCCAGTTGCCGCGAGCACGCTGTGAATGTACTCGGCAACAGCGATCGCGTCCGCATCGGATAGGTTGAACGCGGGCATGCCCTTATCCTGCCTCGCACCGTGAATGATGGGGGCAATCAATTCGCCGTGCTGATCGCTCATCGCAAGCTGCGAACGCACCAGATTCGGTCCGCCCAAGTCCCCGCCGCGCAAATCGCTGCCGTGGCACGGCACGCAGTTCACGCCGAAAACCGCCTTGCCGCGCGCGATCACGTCTGGCGAAGCCAACTGCCGCTGTTGTTCTGGAAAATTCGGTGGTGGAGCAGTGCCCGCGCCGGCGCGTCCACCGCGTCCGCCACGCGCCGGAGCTTGTTGCGGCGCCGCAGCTGGCGTTTGCGCGGCCGGAGTCTGCGCCGCGAGGTAGCCGAGTTCGCCACAAACAAATACCACCGCCACGGCCAATGCAACTTTTCCAATTCGCAAGCAAAACCTCCTGCCGAGCGCCCTGAACGCCCGACGACGCCGGGAGATGCGCCCGGCCGCGCAGAAACATAACAGTTCGCATTTGCACGCGCAAGCAACCGCCGGAAGAACGATAAAAGTTACCGAGGGGACAATCAGAAATCGCGCGGGAAACCTGTCGCGCGCGTTTGTTTGACACGATTTTTCCGGCGATGTTACAGTAAAAAGCACAGCCGACGTAGCTCAGTTGGTAGAGCAGCCGATTCGTAATCGGCAGGTCTCCAGTTCAAGTCTGGACGTCGGCTCCAACCTCTTGCTAAGTACTTGCCGGTCACTCAGTTAGGTTTTTGATTCCCGCTTCCGTCAGAAAATTTGGGAACAATTGGGAACATTATCTCAGCGACTTTGTCTACGCGACTTAGTCGGGACTTTGCGAGGCCGGTGTGGAAAACACTTAGGGGGAGTGCGTTCAGTTTCGCGTTTCGAAAATCACAACGTGGTCGGCGTAATCGATCTGAACCGAACGAAATTGACTCAGCACGTCCTGTCCGATAAGAACGTCGAAACCAAGTTTGCGTGGGCCCTGCGAAACGACCATGGAGATTCTGAACCGTTTGCCGCTGATTGTCAGGTAGGTCAAGGGCGAGCCACTGAAAACGCTTCAAGCCAGCGCGGCGCTTTTCGAGCCGCCAAAGAGAACGATGGTTGACTTTGACAACGCGTCGGACACCGAGCCGATGACGTTCATTCCCTTTTATCTTCTCGGGGCAAATGAAGACGAGCCAATCCGCATGGAGGAATAATATTCGGCGCCGCGAAGCTCAGAAGAAAGTTTGTACGACGTCTATCACCTGATAGTCCGCGTCAAGCACAGGAAGGTAGCGCCATTTGTCAAACGTCAGGCAAGGATGCGAAATGTCGAAGCCGATCATGTCGCCGACGCGCACATCGTCGCCGTCTTCGATGCGCAGATAGGCGTGCTGGTCCATCATCTTGGTCAATTCCCAAGACGTTGGCGCCGCCGCGGGCCTGGCGCTTCCCGGCCGAAAGTGCGCCGTGGGCGTCGGCAAGCCCGCGTCGAATGCGGCGTCGCGTTTGCCCAAGCCGATGATCGCGCGATTTCTCTCGGGCACAGATTGCACGTACGCCCACAACTGCAGCGCGGGCTGCAAGCCGGACTGCATCTGACGTGCAATCGGATTGCGCTGGTGAATTCGCTGCTGGGCCGTCCGATAGACGCCCACGTCATGCGTCAAATAGCAGCCCGGCCGCAGCACGATTTCGATCGGCTGGCCCGGGTCTGCCTTTGAAAATTCCTCGGCAACCACGTCATACCAAGCCGAACCCGCGCCTGAAAGAATGACCGGCTGACGTTCGAAGCGATTCGCGTTCGCCAGCTCGCGCGTTATTTCGACCGCGCGTTGAAGGAATGCTCGGATCGACGCTTCATCATCGAGCACACCTTCATAAAGTTCCACTCCGCGCAGCAAGATCGATCCGCGCGATTTTTCGAGTGCGCCGAGCAGCGCATCGAGCTGTTCTCGGTTGCGGACGCCGGCTCGCCCTCCGTCGACGCCCAATTCGATCAGAACCTGCAGCTTGAATCCGCGTGCACGGAAAAAGGCACCAAGGTGCTCGACCAGGCTGGCCGAATCGACGAGGCAAAAATATTCAAAATCGCGATCCTCGATCAGACCCGCGATGATCTCCATGTTCTGCCTTCCGACGAGTTGATTCGCCATCAGCACGCGCCGCACCCCGTGCTCGTAAGCGACACGCGTCTGTTGCGCCGTGGCGAGCGTGACCCCCCAGGCGCCGGTCTGCAACTGTCGGGCGAAAAGCTTAGGCGCCATCGTCGTCTTGCCGTGGGGAGCGAGTTTCAATCCGTACGCTGCGATGAATTGCTGCATCCATTTCAGGTTATTCGCGAGTCGCTCCTCATACAGCACCGCGGCAGGCAAGCTCAGGTCTTCGCGGAACAAATTCCATCCGAGTTGTACAATTTCATCTGGTGCAAACGGTCGGTCGATCTTTCCCAGTCCTTTGTTTAGGATTCCAATCGATTCGCTCGATTCGATGGCGCTATCAATATGCTCGTGATAGTTTCTTTCAACCATGTCGTGTTCCTTTTCGGCGCCCTGCGTGCGATTGACCGAATCTCTCTGCGCGCGGCCGGCGCGACGGCATGAATATCATACTTCCTCCGGGAGATTTGCATGCCGGCCTGCGACACGCTAATCCGCAATGCAATGGTCATCGACGGCAGCGGCGCGCCCGGCGTGAACGCGGACGTCGCTCTCGTTGGTGATCGCATCGCCGCGGTCGGCAGACTCCACGATTACTCCTCGGCTGATACGATCGACGCTGCCGGGAAAGCCCTCACACCCGGTTTCATCGACACGCACGCGCACGATGACATTGTGGCGATCCGCAATCCCGAAATGCTGCCGAAACTCTCCCAGGGTGTGACGACGGTAATCATCGGCAACTGCGGTATCTGCGCCGCGCCGGTGCGACTAAATGGCTCGCCACCGCCGCCGATGAACTTGCTCGGCGAGGCGCGCGAATTTCGCTATCCGACTTTTGCCAGCTACGTCGCGGCGGTAAAGGCTGCGCGTCCGGCGGCGAACATCGGCGCACTGATCGGCCACACGGCGCTTCGCAGCAATCACATGGACTCGCTCGATCGCGTCGCGTCCTCGAGCGAAATCGCCGCGATGCGGGCGCAACTCAAGGAAGCTCTCGATAACGGCGCTCTCGGCTTGAGCACCGGGCTCGCTTACACAGCCGCGGCTGCCGCGTCGATCGATGAAGTCATCGGCCTCGCTGAACCTCTCGCCGCAGCGGGCGCGATCTACACGACGCACATGCGCACCGAAGCCGCCGCTGTACTGGAAGCGATGCAAGAGGCGTTTCAAGTGGGACGGGAATCCCGCGTGCCCGTCGTGATTTCGCATCTCAAGTGCTATGGCATCGACAATTGGGGCCGCAGCAACGAAGTTCTCGCTTCTCTTCACGCGGCAGCGAACCGCCAAGACGTCGGCTGTGATTGCTATCCGTACGACGCATCGTCGACCGTGCTCGATTCGCGCCAGGTGGACGAACGCGTGACCATCACGATTACTTGGTCGACGCCGCACCCCGAGATGGGCGGAAAAACTCTCAAGCAGATTGCGGAACTGTGGAACGTGCCCCAAATCGAAGCCGCTCGCCGGTTGGTGCCGGCCGGGGCGATCTACCACTCGATGTCTGAAAACGACGTGCGCCAGATCTTGCGCGATCCAAAAACGATGATCGGCTCGGACGGCCTGCCCAACGATCCGCGCCCGCACCCGCGCTTGTGGGGCACGTTTCCGCGCGTCTTAGGCTATTACAGCCGCGAGCAAAATCTTTTTCCGCTCGCAGAAGCCGTCCACAAAATGACCGGGCTTCCCGCAGAACGCTTTGGCTTGGCCGATCGCGGACTGGTTCGCGAAAACTACAAGGCCGATCTCGTGCTTTTCGATCCGAAAACGATTCGCGATACGGCCACGTTCGCCGATCCGATCCAGAAGGCGCAGGGCATCGAATCGGTTTGGGTCAACGGCGTGCTTTCGTATCGCGAGCATGCGAATTGTGGACCGCGCACCGGCCGCTTTTTGGCACGCGGTGTAAATGCGCCCACAGCCGAGCGGAACAATCCCAAGGAGCAGACGCAATGACGATCAAGCGCTACGGAGTGGATGGCGGCAAAGGAGCCGGCGGGCAACATCTGCCGTTTGCGCGCGCCGTGCAGGCCGATGGATGGCTTTACGTGTCCGGCCAGGTTCCGATGCTCAACGGCGAGGTCGTCAGCGGCGGGATCGTTCCGCAGGCACGCCAAGCCATCGAGAATTTGCTCGCGATTCTCAAAGAGGCCGGGTACGGGGCCGAGCAGGTGGTGCGTTGCGGAGTGTGGCTCGACGATGCGCGCGACTTTGCTGCCTTCAATGTAGTGTTTCGCGAGTACTTTGGAGCGAACCCGCCCGCGCGCGCCTGTGTGGTCTCCAGCATGGTCGTCGATTGCAAAGTCGAGATCGAGTGCGTGGCGTACAAATCTCCCCAATAGCGGCTGACAACAAATTCCCGAGGCGCACACGATGATCGACGCTCACGGACTCTTTCTGCTTGCCACGGCGGTCGCCTCGATCCTCGTTCTGATCGTCCTGATCGCTCATTACAAAATCAACCCGTTCATCGTGTTGTTCCTGGTATCGCTCGCGCTGGCGATTACCGTGGGAATGCCGCTCAACTCGGTCGTAAAGTCCTTCGAGACCGGCGTCGGCAACACCCTTGGTCACATCGCTATCGTGATCGCGCTCGGCACGATGCTCGGCAAGATGATGGCCGAGTCGGGCGGCGCCGAACGCATCGCGCTCACGCTGATCCGCGTGTTCGGTGAGGATCGCGTGCCGTGGGCGATGATGGCGATCGGGCTGATCGTCGGGTTGCCCGTTTTTTTCGAAGTCGGCTTTGTGCTGCTGATCCCGATTGCTTTCAACGTGGCGAAACGCACCGGCAAGTCGATGATCCTTGTCGGCCTCCCGATGGTCGCTGGGCTTTCGGTCGTTCACGGACTCGTGCCGCCCCACCCGGCGGCGCTGCTGGCGGTTCAGGCTTTCAACGCGGACATCGGCCGCACGATTTTGTTCGCGCTGGTTGTTGGCATTCCGGCCGCGATTGTGTCCGGGCCGCTCTATGCCAAATTCATCGCTCCACGCATCAAGCTCGACGAGTTCAACCCCATCGCCGCGCAGTTTGTTGAGGAAAAGTCCGAGCGCGATTTGCCGGGCTTCGGGATCACGATTGCGACGGTTCTCTTCCCTGTCTTGCTGATGCTTATCGGAAGTTGGGCGGACGTTTTCACGCCTGCGGGAAGCGTGGCAAACAAAGCGCTGCGTTTTCTGGGTGACGCCGATATTTCACTGCTTGCTGGGGTGCTGCTCAGCTTTGTCGTGCTCGGAAAGATGCGTGGCTTTACGCGCGATACGATTCTGACTTTCTCCACCGAATGCCTCGCGCCGACGGCTTCCATCACTCTGCTGATCGGGGCCGGCGGCGGGTTCGGGCGGATACTGCAAGATAGCGGCGTTTCGAGCGCCATCGTTCAGGCCGCCCTCAATTCGCATGTGTCGGTGATTTTTCTCGCGTGGCTGGTCGCGGTAATCGTGCGGCTGGCGACCGGTTCAGCGACGGTGGCGATGACGACTTCCGCGCAGATCGTAGCGCCAATTGCCGCGTCGCTGCCCGGCGTCCATCCGGAATATCTTGCTCTCGCAGCGGGCGCGGGTTCGCTCATCTTCTCTCACTTGAACGACGGGGGCTTTTGGCTCGTGAAGGAATATTTCCACATGAGCGTCGCCGACACGATGAAGACTTGGTCGGCCTGCGAAACAATCATCTCGGTTATGGCGCTGCTCCTGATTGTGGGTTTGGCGCACTTGTTCTGATGCCAGGGGTTATCCGGGATGGCGCAATTTCAACTGTTCGCGATATTCCAGCCAGGTGAGCACGATCACTGCGAGATCGAATATCGTGAGCGCGGCCATCACGATCGAGTGAGTCAGCCAAAACCGGTAGCTCTGATAGCCGATAAACACGCTCAGCATGACGATCATCAACGGATAGGCCCACAAACGATTCCGCAACAGCTCAATCACGAGAACAAGCTTTACCAGCCCGTGCGAAAGCAGGTAAATCGCAGCGAAACGACGGCCTGTCCCGGTAACGCCCACCGCCATGTGGCGAAGATGTGTGCCGATCACATCATGTGGATTGCGGCTCAAAAAATCCAGGCGCGCAAGACGAAAAGCGATCCGATTCAGCGTTCGCGCAGGGAGGAAAAAGAGCGTGGTGCCGGTGACCGACTCGAGCAGCGCGTGCAGTCCCTTGAGCACAATCCCGCAGCGAAACGTATTTCGAAGAACGTTGCGTTGTTGAGGCGTCGCTGTGACGGGAGAGGACATGGAGAAAATCAGGATGGCTGTCGCATCATGAAGCCGCCGACTGCACTTCGCTAAGCTCAGGAATTTCGATGCAGATTTGGGTCCCCTCGCCTTCCCGGCTCTGGATGTCCATTTTGAACTGATCGCCGTAAAGCAGCCGCAGCCGCTCATGCACATTGCTGATGCCGATCCCGCCGCCGTAGACCTCGCGCAGGCGCTCGGACGGAATGCCGATGCCATTGTCGTCGATCTCGAGAATCAGCCGCCCGTCACGTCGCCGTGTGCGGATGTGAATCTCGCCGCCCTCCAGGCGCGGGGCCAGCCCGTGCTTAATCGCGTTTTCGACCATCGGTTGAAGCAGCATGCTCGGCACGAACGCGTCGAGCGTATCCTTGTCGATGTCCTTGAAGATTTGCAGCTTGTCGCGGCCGAAGCGGATGACTTCGATGTCGAGATAGTCGTCGATGAAATCGAGCTCGTCGCGCAGCGGAACGAACGTCTCGTGCTTGCGCAGCAGCCGCCGCAGAATGTTCGAAAGCTTCAGCACGACGCCGCGCGCCATGTCCGGATCGAAACGGATGAGCGATGAAACCGTGTTGAGAGTGTTGAACAAAAAGTGAGGATTGATCTGGCTGGTCAGCGCGTCCATGCGAGCCTTGAGGAGAAGCTGCTGATTCTGCTCGAGGTTCATCTCGATGCGCGTGTTGTTCCAGATCTTGATGGTGATCGCCACGCACATCACGGACGAGAGAATGTCGATCGACAGGTATCCGATGTTGGTCGGATGCAGCGAGTAAAGCCAACGCGAAGGGACCGCGTTTGAAAGGGCGACGCGTCCCGCCTCAAATGCGGCGCAAGCGAACAGCGGCAACATCGCGCGGTTTCCCTCGCCGCGCCGCACCAACCGTGAAATCCATTGTGGGATGCTCAAAAACAGAAATGGCCCGAAGTGCCAGATGTCCTCTTTGTCCGGGATGGCTTCGCGAACGAATCCCGCGAGCAATCCGATGAGCGCGGCCATCGGACTCGAAAGCCATTCGTGGCTGCCAAATGCGACCAGGCTGATCAGCGAGCCGCCGAGCAAGCCCACGATTCGGCCGCCCAGCAGTCCCATGATGAACGAACCTTCGAGCATCAAATCGAAATAGGCGTAGCCGAAAAGGATCCGCAACATGATGCCGATTGCGAGCGGCGGGGTCATGAAAAGCAGCAGCATCACTTTCTGATCCGAGTCGCGCGTTTCGGTGAAGACAAGTTTCCGAAACGACGCAAACCGCACCAGAAGCGCCGCCAGCGACGCGGCGAATCCCACCTTCAGCGCCAGCGTCAGCAAATCCAGCGTGTTAAAGGATTGTTCCATTTGTTCTGCAAGTAGTCGCTTTGGCTAAGTTAGCCAATGCCCCCAGCGAAGTAAAGTGCGCCGGGAGACGGCTCCCTGCGAACGACATAAGACCCCCTGTGATATCATCCGGCCGCGCGCGAATGGCAATGAAGTCAATTCATCGCAACGCAATCTTCAGGATTCTCTGCGGGCTCAAGGTTTCTCTCGCGATTTCCGCTCCCGTTGTGCTGGCCGCATTGGCGATTCTGGCCCAGTCGCAGAATCAAGCTCCCGCGCCGATTCGTTCCGAAAGCCACGCTGTGCTGATCAGCGTCGCCGTTCGCGACGCGACCGGCAAATCGGTGGACAACCTGCGAAAGGAAGATTTTACGGTCACCGACGACGGCAAGCCACGCGACTTCCGAATGTTCCCGGGAGACAGTTCGTCTGGTCGTCAGCATCCTCCGCGGCTCGACGGAGGCTATTTTTCGAATCGTTCCGCCGCCCAGGCGCCACGGGTCACGGCGATCGTGATGGATTCGCTGAACACGCCGATGTCGGATCAAAGCATGGCGCGTCAGGAGGCCATCAAAGCCATCCAAGCGATGCCGCTTGACGAAAGCATCGCAATCTATGCAATGGGGCGCCAACTAAAAATCCTCCAGGACTACACGACAGATCGCGCCCTGCTGCTTCAAGCCATTCAAAGCTATATTCCCAGCCCCCCGCTTTCGTCCAATCCCGCGGCGGCGTCGTCCGCGCCAAATAGCGCCGAACACGGCGGCGGCCGAGAGATCCTTGGCAACGGGGGCCCCGCCGCGCGTCAGGAAGACGAATACTATTTCCGGCTCAAACTGAATCTGACGATGGCGACGCTGCAAACGATCGCCACCCACATCACCGGCGCTTCGCATCGCAACAGCATCATTTGGATTACGGCAGGCATGCCGCTCGCGTCCGAATATGAGGCGCAAGTGCAGGCAACGCTGAACGCGATCAATGACGCGAATATTGCGCTCTATCCGGTGGATGCGCGCGGCCTTTCGCCCGATCCGCGCGCCATAGTGAACGATCTTGTGCTCGACCGCCTGGCGCAGGATACCGGCGGCCACGCCTACTACAACCGAAATGACCTCAGCGCTGCCATCGAAGAAGCGCTTGCCGCGCCGCGTTCGACTTATTTGCTCGGTTTCTATCTTTCCGGCGGCGAACTCGACGACCGTTTTCACAGACTGCATGTCACGGTCAATCGCCCTGGCGTCACGCTTTCCTATCGCGATGGCTACACCGCAACAGCTGATCCCAATGCCGGCAAGAAGTCGAAGGAGCCGCTCGATGCGGAGCTTCTCGCGACACAGGACTCGACCGAAGTGGGTATCGATGCGAAGGTCGGAACCGGAGAACCTGCGCGCGGAGCGAAAGGCAAAACGTTGGTTGTGTCGTTGGTCCTTGATCGAGACACGCTGACAAAGCCAGCGCCTGGAAAGAAAATCGATATCTTGGAACTCTTTGCAGAACTTGATTCACGTGGCCAGACGGTCGCGCGAGTCCACGAGTCAATCAGTTTTGATGTGCCTTCCGGCGACCGCCAGCCGGGATACACACAGACCATTCCCTTGCAGGACGGCGCCGAAAAACTCAAGATCATCGTGCAGGACAAGGCCACAGGCCGCACGGGCTCGCTGACAATTCCGCTCGCAACCCGTCCCTGACAAACCGTCACCTTTGGTCGGTACAGTGTTGCGCTGCCATGGCACCGCTGGGCGCTCGAAAAAAATTGTCCAGACGGAAATAAGCGCGCCGCAGTCGTGGTCACAGACGTGTTTTTGCGCCTGAACGGTGACGTTATTGATGTGGAACCGCTGACGGCCTACGAATTTATGTCCCGATCGCTTGAAAAGGGTACTTTCCGTTTCTCGGAGATCCGCGACTGGCTGGCTTCGAACGTAAGCTCGCGGGAAGACGTATGAGTGCGGTGAGTCGACGTGTTGTGAAGCCGATTGACTCACTGCAGCATCCAATTCCCTTGTGGGTTGGGGGCAGAGCGCAAAGGTGGCAGCCTGATAGAATCAATCTTCAATGACAACCAAGAAGAAAACATCGAAGGCGCGTATCGTCGCGCGCGCTAAGTTGCCGACCGGTTTCGGCAAATTCCGCATCGCGGGCATCGAAGGGCGCGGCCCGAAGCAGGAGGCGGTCGCAGTGTTTCACGGCCCGATTGACACCGCCAGCAATGGGAACGGCTCGGGCAAGGATTACCCGCCTGCCCGTCGACAAAAAGCGCCCCTGGTGCGCGTGCATTCCCAATGCCTGACGGGCGACGTGTTCACATCCGAGCGTTGCGATTGCCGCGCGCAACTGGAGTATTCGCTCGGCAAGATTGCCAAGGAACCGGCTGGCGTGCTCCTTTATCTGCCGCAAGAGGGGCGCGGAATCGGCCTGCTCAACAAGCTGAAGGCTTACGAACTACAGGACGACGGGCTCGACACAGTCGAAGCGAATCGCAAGCTCGGCTTCAAAGACGACGCGCGTGACTACGAATTTGCGGCCGAGGCGCTCAAAGCGCTCGGCGTTCGCAAAGTGCGCCTGCTTTCAAACAACCCGGATAAGGTCGATCAACTCGAGAAGGCCGGTGTGCACGTCGTAGAGCGCGTTCCCTGCCGACCGAAGACGAGCAAGCATTCGCGCGCGTACTTGCGGACCAAAGCGCGAAAGATGGGTCACATCCTCAGTGGGTTGTAACCTGCGCAAAGGCCAGCGAGATTCAAGGTCGGCCGATTTCATTTGACAGACGCCCAATCCTGTGCCAGACTGTTATTGCGTTTGTTGCTCTTGTATAACCTTTAGATTCGTTGAGAGGCTGCAAGTTCACAACTTGCGGCCCTTTTTGTTTTAGAGGGCGTCAAAGCATCAAATAGCTTAACCAAAGAAAAGAGAATTTAGTTGAGAGAACAAGGAACTGTGAAGTGGTTCAATGCCAGCAAGGGTTTCGGATTCATTCAGCGCCAGTCGGGCGAAGATGTTTTCGTCCACTTTTCGGCGATTCAGGCGGACGGCTACAAGTCCCTGAACGACGGACAGGCCGTTGAATTCGAAGTGACCCGCGGCCCCAAGGGCCTGCAGGCAGCGAACGTCTCCGCCCTCTAAGCTGGAGATTCGAAAGGCGGGTTGGCTTTCGCCGACCCGCCTTTTCTATTTATCCCTTCTTCTTTTCCGCTTCGCCTCGAGAGCAGCGCTTTCCAGAAATTTCTTCCTTATTGAAATCTTTACCTTGACTTCGAAAACTCGTGACGAGTAGGCTTCCCGCGTCTGTCGACGTCTGTGCCGTGGCAGGAGGAAACCGTGAATCCATCTGCAAAGAACTCGAACTTGGTGCCGGTCGCAACAGGATTCCTCTTTGGCGCAGCTGTCGTATGCGCAGCGTTGCTGCTCGGGCATACTCGGCCGGTGTCGGCGCAACAGGCAGTGCCCGCGGGCCAGGCTGCGGGGGCTGCGCAAGGCCAAGGACGAGGTCGCGGCGGGCGCGGAGGCGGATTTCACGAGCCCGATGCGCTCAATTTCGACGACCACAACGGCTACACGCAGATTTTCGACGGCAAGACTCTCGATGGTTGGGACGGCGACCCTTCGGTCTGGCACGTAGAAGACGGCTCGATTGTGGGGCTTTCGACCGTCGAGCATCCAGCGCACTCGTTCATCACTTACAAGGGACTGACCGCGAAGGATCAAGACATCAAGCTCGAAATTAAAGTCGAACAGGGCGGCGGCAGTGGCATTCAATACCGCAGCAAGACCGGCCCCTGGCCGGGGCGTCCCGGCAATGCGCAGAATCCCACGGCAACGAATCCCGATTGGCTGATGACCGGTCCACAGGCGGACTTCTGGTTTCCAGTTCGCCCGCAAGCCGAGGTCTACAACGGCCAGTTTTACACCGAGAACAGCCCGCTCGGCATTGTTGCTTGGCGCGGCGAGATGGTCGAGATGGGCCCCGGCATGCCGCCTCAGCTCGTGGGCACGATCGCGGACCGGCGCTCGCTGGGCGGCTACGTCAAAACAAACGACTGGAATCAATACATGATCATCGCGCGCGGTGGCACATTCGTGCACATCATCAACGGCCAGGTGATGGCCGTGCTTGTCGATGACGACGCTTCGGACGTGAACAATCAGCCGGGGATCATCGGAATCGAGATCGAAAGCGCGCCGTCGAAAGTTTCCGTCAGGAATATTTGGGTGAAGAAGTTGAATTAAGAAGAAGTCTGTTCAGAAATTCTGTGGCTTCCGCCCACAACATTATCCGCGACTGGGAGTCTGATGGTCCTCATCGAGCGTCGTTCGACGAGGGCCATCATCGCGAGTGCGATCGCGGTGCGGTTCTGTTCGCAATCCACTTCAGAAAATGTTCAGGTGAGCGGGTATATGTTCCTCCGTTGGCGCGAGCCAGTTCTTCTATCGGACAGGGCGGCTCGCGGATGGAGGTGAAGCTGTGGAAGATGACGTTTCCCAAAGAGGCTGGCGCAAACTGGTCGCAGTTGCAGCCGTTGTAGCGTTTGTTGTCGCCTGGCTGTCGGTTCCCGTCACACAGCGGCTGACGCAGCGCTTCCTTGATTCGCTGCGGATGCAACAGGTGCAAGCCGTCAACGTAAACCTGTCGAACTTCACCGGACCGAACGCCAATCCGACTTTGCAGCAGATGTTCACGGAGATGATTTCCAAGCAGGTGACAACCACCGTCAGCGAGCAGCCGCAACCAGCCGCCACGGTGTCCGACGCCAGCAAAGCTGCCGGGTTTTCCGCGCAGTTGCCGAAGGCCCGCACCGACAAGCCCGACCTCACCGTAAACGGTCGGCATGCGTTCACACTTGTCGTCGACCGCGCTCGCCTGCAATCGATTCTGCAAGAGGCGGGGCGTCCGGATCTTGTGCTGCCGGCATCGATCGACGGCGCGACCGTGCAAGTCGATATCCCGCGCACGCTGCGCGCGCGATACGGAAATTGCCCGCGCCCGCCGAGCGCAACGGCGAACGTCGCGACTCCGCCGCCTCCCTCGGCGACGCAATATTCCGACTGCCTCTTTGTCGTCGAAGGCCCCAGTCCGACGGTGAACGCGCCAGCGGGACTTAACCTCGCGCAACTTGCCGAAATCGGATTGGAACTGGCGGGAATGTCTCCCGATCAAGCGAAGCAATTCCTGCAAACCGTCGACTGGCGTGCGACGCTGGGCGTCTCGGTTCCACGCTTTTTGCGCTCCTATCAAGGTGTAACGGTCAACGGCGCGAAGGGGACATTGCTGGGACTTGGGGGAAGGAACGGCCCCACATATACGCTCACATGGCAGAAAAACGGGATGGTCTATTCACTGAGCGGTTACGGAAGCTCGGGCGACGCTCTTTCTCTTGCAGAGTCGGTGCAATAGGCGCAATCGTCAAATTCCCGAAGCGGCAAGGAACTTATCTGGACAGCAACAACTCAAACGCAATCGCAACTTCCGGGCTGCGGAAGGTCTATGGAACCAAGGTTGCGGTCCGGCAACTTTCGCTCACTGTGCCGCGCGGCTCGATCTTTGGGTTCCTCGGACCGAACGGTGCAGGCAAAAGCACTTCAATCAAGATGTTGCTCGGACTTGTGAGGCCAACCAGCGGCTCGGCTTCCGTTCTTGGTGCGCCGCCGGGCAACGTCGAGGCACGGCGCAAGATCGGCTTTCTTCCCGAGCATTTTCAATTCTATAACTGGCTGACGCCCGCCGAATTACTCCGCCTGCACGGACAACTCTGCGGCATGACCAGATCGCAATTGTCGAAGGCAGTTCCGGCAATGCTGGATCTGGTAGGACTGACGCCTCACCGGGACAAGCGCGTTGGCGACTTCTCGAAGGGAATGATGCAGCGGATCGGCCTGGGGCAGGCCCTGATCCACGAGCCCGACTTGATCTTTCTCGACGAGCCGACATCCGGGCTCGATCCGATGGGCCGAAGGCTTGTGCGTGACATCATTCGCGCCCAGCGCGAACGCGGCGCTACGGTCGTTCTCAATTCACACCTTCTCGGCGAAGTCGAAGTCACTTGCGACGAGGTCGCGTTCCTCAAAGACGGCGAAATTGTTGCAACACACGACGTCAGCAGGCTCGGCGCCGAGGAAGTACGCGTCCTGGTTGAGGCACGCAACATGTCGGCCGAGACTGTCCAAGCGCTTTCTCCGCTGACGACCGCCGTGAACCTCGAGGGCGACCATCTCGCCCTGACCGCGTCGAGTGTCGAGCGCCTGCCGGAAATTCTGCGAGCACTTGTCGCGCGCGGTGCCGAGGTCTATTCGTTCGTCCCGGAAAAACTGTCGCTCGAGGACTTGTTCGTTCGCATCATGGGCGAAGACCGGGGCTTATGATGGGCTGCTGGGTGATGGCGAAAATGACGTTCAAGGAAGCGGCTCGGAAGAAGATTCTTTGGACGGCACTTCTGTCGGGGATCGGATTTCTCGCTCTTTTCGGAATCGCCCTGCATTTTCAGATCCAAGATTTCGAGGCGCGCGGGACCGCGCCGTTTATCCGCTATCAGATTCTGGACGGGATGCTGATGATCGGTCTCTACGTGGTCGATCTTCTCGCAGTGATCATGGCAATTCTCACTTCCGTGGACACGATTTCCGGCGAGATCACCTCCGGCACGATTCACGCGATCGCTACGAAGCCAATTCCGCGCTGGCAGATCTTCCTGGGAAAATGGATCGGGTTCGCCGCGATGACCGCGGCGTTCGTGGCGCTCACGTTCGGCGGAACCATTGGTGTCGCCTATGCGATGGGACGTGTAGCTCCGGACCATCCCCTGGAGGGCGGGCTCTTCGTCTTGCTCGAATGCTTGCTGGCGCTCACGGTGACCTTCTTCTTCGGCACATGGTTCAGCACGCTGACCAACGGCGTGTTGGTTCTCGGCCTGCATGGATTGGCATTCATGGGCGGGTGGCTCGAGCAGATGAGCGGATTCACCGAGAGTGCGAAGCTTGTCACCGTGGGCGTCGTGGTGAGTCTGGCAATGCCGAGCGAATCGATCTGGCGGCGGGCGGCTTTTGACATGCAGTCGCCGCTCGCAGCAGCGCTTCCCTTCTCGCCGTTTGCGAGCACTTCAATCCCCAGCAATGTCATGATCGGCTACGGTGCCATCTATCTTCTGGTCGCGCTGGTTGCCGGGCTGTTCAGTTTTTATCAACGCGATCTATAGCGCAACGGCCGGCTTGCTGGACACGGCAAGCACTGCGAAGTAACGTTCGCTAGGGAGGCCCCGCCATGACGAAGCCCATTTTGCAGTCCGCGAAATTTCCTGTCTCGCCCAAACAACTTTTCGAAACGTTTCTCGATTCGAAGAAACATTCGGCCGCAACGGGCGCGCCGGCGCGCGTCAGCCGCAAGGTCGGCGGCAAATTCACGGCGTGGCACAACCAGCTCTGGGGACACAACCTCATGATTGTCCCCGGCCGCTTGATCGTGCAGGCGTGGCGTTCGACGAATTTCAACAAGTCAGATCCGGATTCGATTCTCGTGCTGGAATTCACGAAGGATGGCAAGGGCGGGCGCGTGCATATGGTTCATGCGAATGTTCCTGAGCAGGACCACAAAGGCGTGACCAAGGGCTGGCCGAAATATTATTGGAAGCCGTGGCGCGAGTATTTTGCAAAGCGGAACCGCGCGTAGTCAGAGAAAACCGAACCCGCGGGATCGGCCTGCTATCCGCCGCCGACGAGGTGGACAATCTCGTAGCTGTCTCCTGCTTGCACGGCTGTCGATTGCCAGTCCACGCGCGGAAGAATATCGAGATTGCGTTCGATCGCAACGCGATTGCCCGCCATTCCCAGAAATTCCAACAGGCCGACGACAGAGAGATTCTCCGGAACCTCTTTATCCTCACCGTTAATTCGAACTTTCATGACGCAGGTGCCGGCGGTGGCGGGTTTTTGGCGCGAGAGCGCATGGCAAAGCGAATTTCGTCTTTGAGCGAATCAGACTGCGCATTGATCACGAGCGCCAGATCGCCCTTTCCGAGCGGCGGGAGATCGAACTCAATTATCGCGCGACCTTGGTCGTCGCTGGTGCCTTCGTGCCGGCCTTCGCGCAGGGCACCGTCAATCGACGCCTCGATGCGTGCACCGGGAACGGGCCGGCTGTCGGCGCGGCGAATGATTCCCACTTCAAGCGACACTCGTCCCTCGGCCAACCACGACGTGGCGTTGAGCAACTGCACCTGAATGCCGGCCGCTGTC
This sequence comes from Candidatus Acidiferrum sp., assembly GCA_035569955.1. Lineage (GTDB taxonomy): Bacteria > Acidobacteriota > Terriglobia > Acidiferrales > UBA7541 > Palsa-295. Next base: position 2,702 of record DATMLZ010000106.1, on the reverse strand, counting down.
GTCGCCTTTTCCTCAGCCGCAGCGAATTCGGCATCAAGCTCACCCGCGCGGATCGCTTCGATCATTTCGCGATGTTGGTTTTCGACTCGCTCGTGCAACGCTTCGGCCGAAAAGAACTCGGACTCGGCAAATTGGGCGTAGTTGGAGGATTTACGTTGCAGAATGTGACCGTTTCGGTACACCACGGTATCGATCGAGAGGTACTGCGGCCCGCGGTCCTCGGTCTGCACGTGGAACGTACGTTCCCCGCGATCGACGTCCGTATTGAAACCGCTGCTCATCTAGGTCTGCGCGCCTTTCGGGAACTTCCCATGGCGGCTGCGGCCGGTAAAATTCTTATGCAGTTCATTTGACCGATTTGCGGCCGGACGTTATTATAGCAGCGCAACGAAAATGAGCGGCGACTACCTCGATAGTTATGGCCCGATTTTGCTGATGTTTATACTGGCCGCTGGGCTGGCGGCGGTCCTCATTATTGCCTCAACGATCGTCGGTAAACACAAGCGCACCAAGGAAAAAGACCAGCCGTACGAGTGCGGTATGGCCCCGACGGGGGACGCGCGCGGAGCCTTTCCCGTACACTTCTACATGGTGGCGTTGATCTTTATTTTGTTCGATATCGAAGCCATTTTTCTCTATCCCTGGGCGCTGGTTTATCACAGCCTGAAATTGTTTGGCTTCATTGAGATGTTGCTTTACATTCTGATCCTGCTGGTGGGCTATATTTATCTGTGGAAGAAGGGCGCGCTCGACTGGAATCGCTGATTTTCCAGATTGTTGGCTGCCCCTGGATGCGGAAATCGGACCGATAGTGGACTCTCAGGAAATCGCAAAACATCCCGTAGCGGAAAAGCTCCAGGCTTGGGACTCAAGAGCCGTCGCCGGACTGAGTGAATTCAGGGGCGAAGTAACTCTCATCGTCCTGCGCGAGCACATAGTCCCCGTAGCGGAATACCTGGCCAAAGAGCCTTCGCTCGGCTTCAATTTCCTTTCCGACATCACCGTGGTCGACCGGTTTCCGCTCGAACCGCGCTTTGAGATCAACTATCAGTTTCTTTCCCTCCTGCGCAAGGAACGGCTGCGCCTGAGGGTGAAAGTCGGCGGTGAGGATCCTTCGATTCCGTCGGTAACGCCCCTTTTTCCGACAGCGAATTGGCATGAGCGTGAGAGTTTCGACCTTTTCGGCATCCGTTTTGAAGGACATCCGGATCTGAAGCGGATCGTGATGCCCGACGATTGGCAGGGCTACCCGCTTCGCAAGGACTATCCGACCGAGGGCCCCCGATGAGCACAACGGAAAAAATCGCGGGTCTGCCGCTGGTTGACACGCCGCCAGCTTCTGCGCAGCCAATGGTCCTGAACATGGGCCCGCAGCACCCTTCAACGCACGGCGTGTTGCGGGTGATTCTGGAACTGGATGGCGAGACGGTACGCAAAGCCGAGTCCGTGATCGGCTACCTACACACTGGCATCGAAAAGTCCTGCGAATCAAAGACTTACTCGCAAGTGATCACGCTCACAGATCGCATCGATTATCTTGCGCCGCTATCGAACAATCTGGCCTACTGCGTTGCGGTCGAAAAGCTCATCAACCTCGAAGTTCCCAAGCGCGCCCAGTACATCCGTGTGCTGCTCACCGAATTGACGCGCATTGCTTCGCACCTGGTCTGGCTGGGAACGCACGCGATCGATATGGGCGCGATGTCGGTCTTTTTGTACGGGTTCCGCGAGCGCGAAGAAATCCTGAAAATTTTCGAATACGTGTCCGGCCAGCGGATGATGACTAGTTACTTCCGCATCGGCGGGCTGGCGCTCGAGCCGCCGCCGGATTTTCTGGATCGCGTTCGTCGCCTGATGGACATTCTTCCCGGCCGCATCGACGATTACGAGGATCTGCTCACGGAAAACAAGATCTGGAAAGCGCGCATGATCGGCGTCGGTCATTTGACGGTGTCCGACGCGATCGGGCTCGGCATCACTGGCCCGCTGCTCCGTGCCAGCGGCGTCGAATACGACATCCGCAAGATGTTTCCGTATTCGAGCTACGACGAATTCGAATTCAAGGTTCCGACGCGTACCGAAGGCGATTGCTACGCGCGCTATCTGTGTCGCATCGCGGAAATTCGCGAAAGCATCAAGATCGTCAATCAGGCGCTGCAAAAAGTGCCTCTGGACGGCCCTTTCCGCGCGAACGTGCCGGGAATCATTCCGCCGTCGCGCGAGGAAATGAAGACGTCGATCGAAGGCCTGATCTACCATTTCAAGATTTTCACCGAAGGTTTCGCACCTCCGCCGGGGGAAGTTTACAGCGCGATTGAATCACCGCGCGGCGAGTTGGGCGTGTTTATCGCGAGCGACGGTTCGAACAAGCCGTATCGCGTGAAGTTCCGCACGCCGTCGTTCGTGAATTTGCAGTCGCTTCCTACGCTGTGCGTGGGACGATTGCTCGCCGACGTCGTGGCCTGCATCGGTACGACCGATATCGTACTCGGCGAAGTCGATCGGTAATCAAGCATTCGGTTTTCTGAGGATTCTTAAGCGCAAATCATGCAATTGCCGCCGCAACTCGACGCGAAGTTCAACCAGCTTGTAAGCCGCTATCCGGTGAAGCGCTCGGCGCTCATCCCGATGATGCTTTACGGGCAGGATGAATTCGGCTGGCTGAGCGACGAACTGCTTCACGAAATCGCGCGGCGTCTTGA
>DATMLZ010000105.1:0-21810 GCA_035569955.1 Candidatus Acidiferrum sp. | reverse complement strand
AGCGCGCCGCACGCCGTCCGGTTGCGTGATGTTGGTCTCGACCGGTGACGGCATCACGGCGCCGGCATCGAGCGATTCGGAAGCGTGCGATTCGACTTGCTCACCATTCCAGCGAGCTACTGCGATCTGGTTCGGCCCAATCTCGATCACTGGCTCGGGGTGCGGCATCACCTCCAGCCAACGGCTCAGGCCGCCGAAGAGCCCGCCCTTCTGTTTTGTGGCGGCGCTAGTCAAGGAACGTCACCTTGTTGATCTCGCGCAGGGTCGTGAACCCGTCGCGGACTTTCTTGAGGCCGGAATCGCGCAGGAACGTCATTCCCTCTTCGCGCGCCACGCGCTTGATTTCTGAGGTCGGCCTTCGGTCAATAATCATTTCGCGGATGCGGTCGGACAGATCAAGCAGTTCGGTGATTGCCGAGCGCCCGCGGAATCCGCTGCCTGAGCATTCGAGGCATCCAGCCCCTTCGTAAAACGGTACTTGCCCCCAGACGGACGGATCGAGCGCAGATTCGTTCAGCGTCTCGTCCGAATAAGCGACGCGCTTCTTGCAGTTTTCGCAGATCACACGCACGAGCCGCTGCGCGAGGATGCAGTTCAGGGCGGAAACGAAATTGTATGGCTCGACGCCCATGTTGATGAAGCGGCCGATCACGTCCGTCACGTTGTTGGCGTGAACGGTGGTGAAAACCAGATGTCCGGTCAGCGCCGAGTTGATCGCGATCTGCGCCGTTTCCTGGTCGCGAATTTCGCCGACCATGATCTTGTCCGGATCGTGGCGCAAAATCGAACGCAGCCCACGCGCAAACGTAAGGCCCTTTTTCTCGTTTACCGGAATCTGCGTGATGCCGCGAACCTGATACTCGACCGGGTCTTCGATCGTGATGATTTTGTCTTCGTCGTTCTTGATTTCGTTGATGGCGGCGTACAGTGTGGTCGTTTTGCCTGATCCGGTCGGTCCAGTGACGAGCACCATGCCGTAAGGCTCGCGAATATAGCGCCGGAATCGCGTCACATCGTCCGGGTCGAAACCGACCACGTCGAGTGTCAGGTTGCGGAATTTCTCGCTGAGCGTCTCTTTGTCGAGCACGCGCAACACAGCGTCTTCGCCGTAGACCGAGGGCATAATCGACACGCGGAAATCGATGAAGCGGCCCTTATAACGCACGCGGAAACGGCCGTCCTGCGGAACCCGCCGCTCAGCGATATCGAGCTCGGCCATGACCTTGATGCGGGAAAGAATCGTCGCGTGCCAATCCTTGGCCAGAGGCTGCATGGCGTACTGCAGCACACCGTCGATGCGGTACTTCACCGCCACTTCCGAGTTGCGCGTCTCGACGTGAATATCGCTCGCGCGCCGCTCGAGCGCCGTGAAGATGACCGTGTCGACGAGCCGAACGACGGGGCTGACGCCAGTCTCGGCCGTCAGCTTCTCCATCGAAATGTTTTCTTCGCTCTCATCGTCCGAGCCGACGACCTGCAGCGTAAAGCCCTCGGTCGCCTGATCGAGCACGCGCTGTGATTGCTCGGTACGTTTCAGCAGATCTCCGATTTGCGATGGCGTCGCGACGCGAATTTGCAGCCGTTTGCCGAGCAGCGCGGCCAGTTCGTCGCGGCGTTGCAGCTGGCTGGGATCGGCCATGGCGACGATCAGCGTGGAATCGTGGGCTTCGAGGGGGACGAAGTTATAGGTGAACATCATTTCCGCCGGGATGCTGCGGAAAAGCTCGGGATCAATGCGCTGATCGCGCAAATCGACGAAAGCGCAGCGATAGCGCTCAGCCAGCTTCCGTGCCTGCTCGCGCTCGGCTCCGTCGTCTTGCACCGGCGTATTGTTCACCGTGGTCGCCACTTAGCTACCCCCGCCCCCTACTTGCAAGGAAAACATCGGAAGATAAATCGAAATCACTATGAAGCCTACCACAACGGCCATTACCACCAGGATGACGATGGGAATGTAGGACAGTGCGCGTTGCAGCCGCGTGCCAACTTCTTCCTCGTAAAAATCCGCCAGGCTGGAAAGCATTGGAACCAGTGCGCCCGAAGCTTCTCCGACTTCGATCATCTCGAGCGCGAGGCCGGGCACCAGCCGCGTCTCGGCGAGACTTTCGTGGAGCGACCGGCCCTCTTTCACACGGCCGGCAGCTCCTCGGATGGAAGTAGCAATCAGTTGGTTGCCCATCGCGGAGGCCGACGTGTAAAGAGCCGGTACGAGCGGCGTGCCGCCGCCGAGAAGCGTCGAAAGCGTGCGGACGGTCTGCGCGATCTGCGTTTTGATCCAGATGTCACCCATCACCGGAATCCGCGGTTTCAGTCGATCGATCGCCAGCGCGCCTTTTTCCGAGCGCGTCCAGAGGAAAACCGCTGCTGCAATGATGGCGGCCACGATGGCAAATCCAATGAAGTAGGTGCGCAAAGGCGCGGCAATTTCGAGCAGGAATCGCGTGGCCCACGGAAGCTGAATGTCTAGTTGCTTATACAGCTCGGCGAATTGCGGCATCGCGTAGACGATGAAGTAAGTAACGACCGCGACCGCGAAACAGACCAGCACGACCGGATAAATCATCGTCGTGATCAGTTTGTTGCGGAAGCCGGTGCTCGTGCGCAGGTACGCGATATATTGGTCGAGCACTCCAGCGAGGTCGCCGCTCCGCTCACCGGCCGAAATCACCGTGATGTAAACCGCCGGAAAAGTTCCCTGCGCCGACATCGCCTCGGAAAGCAAGGCGCCGTTGCGGACGCGGTCGCGCACGTCGAGCAAAATCGGCCGCAGCTTCGGAGCGGCTGCGCGTTCGGCCAGAAGATCGAGCGCCTTTAGGATCGGCAAGCCGGCTTTCACAAGCGTATTGAACTGCTGGTTGAAAACGAGGAAATCATCGAGGCGGATCGCGCTTTTCGAGCGCGTAAGTTGTTTGAGGAGATCGAGTTGGCCGCTGACCGAATAAACATATAGGCCTTGATCGGCGAGCTTCTGGCGCGCCTCGTCCTTCGATTGGGCCGTCTCGGTTTGCCGGTAAACCCGGCCCGTAGCGTCGGCCACTTTGCAAACAAACTCAGCCATTAAGGTTCCCGAAAGCCCTTCCGGCCGCCTGCGCGGGCCACGAACCCGCCGGGCATCAACGATCAGCATACCCTGAGCAAGCCTAACCCGAGGGCGAGAAATCGGGATATTAATTTGATGTGACAACACTAAAAAGGCTGTATGGCGCAGGCCAGAAAAAACTGTTCGATACGCGTAAGAGGAACAATCCGCTGAGAGATTCGCGCAACCGAGACGCCGCTGACGCTCGGTTCAGTCCGCCGCCTTGCGCATGGGCGCCGCTTTGCAAGCGCCCGGACGCAGCATGTGCTCGCGCCATTCCCTGCCGTCGCGGCGCAGAAGATCAAACGCCAGCTGCGGCCCCCACGATCCCGAGGCGTAGTTCGGGAAGTCGCGCGGTGGAAGCGCGGCCCACACGTCGAGAATCGGCTGCACGACGGCCCATGATGCTTCGACCATATCTGCTCGCTGGAAGAGCGTCGGATCGCCCGTCATGCAATCGTAGAGCAGCGTCTCGTAGCCGGTCGAAGGCGTGCTGCCAAAATAGTCCGAGTACTGAAAATCCATGTCGACCGCGCCGAGCTTCACGACCGGCCCCGGAATTTTTGCCTCGAAGCTGAGCGAAATCCCTTCGTCCGGCTGAATATTGATCACCAGTTCGTTCGGTGTGAGCGTGTCAACCACGGTCTTGCGGAAAAGAACAAACGGCGGCCTGCGGAATCGTACGACGATCTGTGACATCCTCTTCGCCAAGCGCTTCCCGGTCCGCAGATAGAACGGAACACCGGCCCAGCGCCAGTTGTCGATCTGCAGCGAAAGCGCCACAAACGTGGGTGTGGAAGAGTTCGGGGCCACGTGAGGCTCGGAACGATACGCTGGCACGGGGGTGCCGTCGATTGCGCCTTCGTCGTACTGGCCGCGAACCGCATGATCGAGTACACGCTCCGGTGTCAACGGCTGAAACGAGCGCAGCACCTTGGTCTGCTCGTCATGCACGGCTGACGCGTCAAACGAAATCGGTGGCTCCATCGCACAGAGCGTGATCAGCTGAAAGATGTGGTTGGGCACCATGTCGCGAAGCGCCCCGGCCGTTTCGTAATACCCGCCCCGCATTTCAACACCCAATTGCTCGGCGACGGTCACCTGCACGTGGTCGACATAGCGGCGATTCCAGACCGGCTCAAAAATCCCGTTGGCGAAGCGAAACGCCAGGATGTTTTGAACCGTTTCCTTGCCGAGGTAGTGATCGATGCGGAAGATCTGTTTCTCGCTGAGTACTTCATTGAGCGCGCGGTTCAGCGCGATCGCCGAACTCAGATCGTGGCCGAAGGGCTTTTCGATCACCACGCGGCGCCAATTCCGGCTGCCTTCGCTCGTGAGGCCCGCGGCACCGAGCTGCTTGGCTACAATCGGAAAAAATTCCGGGCTCGTGGCGAGATAAAAGAGCGTGTTGCCCTCGGTGCCCTGCTCTTTATCGACCTGCGCGAGCAGGTCTTTCAATTTCTGATAGAGATTGGGATCTTTGAAATCGCCCGAGGCGTAGTAAATGCGCTTTGCAAATCCCTGCCAAGAGCTTTGATCCACATCCCCTGCCGCATACTCCTGCACTTCCTTCGTCAACCGGTCGCGAAATTCGTCGGTCGAGTAGTTCTCAAGCGAAACCCCAACGACCGCGAAGTGCTCGGGCAGCAGTTTCTCTTTCGCGAGGTTAAAAATCGCCGGAATCAGCTTGCGTTTCGTGAGGTCGCCGCCCGCGCCGAAAATCACCATCGCGCACGGGCCGGCCGGTCCGCCAAGCGCGTCATGGGTCACGCCAGTCTGATAGGGTGAGGTGGTTGCGTCGGTCAAAAATGCCCCCAATTGATAAAACGGCTGCGCCGAACCGAGGCGCTCGCCAATGCCTAGGATAAAGCCTTTTCGACGGCTTTTTGCAATTGTGCAAGGCCCGCTGCCAAGTCGGCGCCCAAATGAACGCGGAGGGCACGCCGTCCGCGGTCGGCCAGCACTTGGAAATCACCGCGTGCCTGTGCCGCCTTCACCACGCCAAAGGTGTACTTCTGTTGCGGCACGGGCAAGTCAGCCGCGTCATCGCAAGTGACCTGCAGGAACACGCCCGAATTCGGTCCGCCCTTGTAGGCCTGCCCGGTCGAGTGCAAGAACCGCGGCCCAAATCCCAGGCAAGTCGCCACGTGTTTATTCGCGCGGACCGCATGCCGGATGGTTTGGAGCACCTTTTCATGCGCGTCGTTCATCTGGATGTAGGCGAGCAACGCGAAATAGTCACCGGCCTTCAAACGACTAAAGTGCGCGCGCAGATACGCAACCAGCGTCGTATCGTTTCCGGCCGCTTGCTTGAGCGCGGCCGCATTCTTCGGATCGGTGTAGAGCAAAATGCCGCCATCGGCTACGACCGGGGATTCCTTCGGCAGCGAACCCTTCTGCTCGTATTCGGTCGTCAGCTTGCGAGTTTCGATCTTGCTTGCCTCGACGTCGGGCTGGTTGAACGCGTTGATGCCGATCACCGAACCGGCCACGGCGGTTGCAATCTCCCAACGGAAAAATTCGCCCGCCACGTCGTACGTGTCCGCCAGCACGATGCGAACGACCGGCTGCCCCGCCTTTTCAAGTGCGGCGACATCTGCTTCCTGCTTTGCGTCGTGCGCGCCCTCTTCGTGCAAGTAGACGAATACGCGATCGTTTCCATAGACTTCCGGCGCGCCGATCTGTTCACGATCGACCGGAATCAGTCCCTTGCCCTCTTTGCCGGTCGATTCGGCCAGCAGCTGCTCGAGCCACGCGCCCAGATCGTGAATTGCGGGCGAGGTGAAAATCGTCACCTTGTCGCGCCCGAGCTTTTGCAGCGTGCCGAGAATCGCACCGAGCACGACGCCCGGATTCTGATCTGGCCCCCTGTCGGCGCCACAGTCCTCGACCATCTCTTCGGCGCTATAGAGGAATTTCGCAACGTCGACACCCTGAATCGCGCCCGGAATCAAGCCGAAATCGGAAAGCGCCGAGTAGCGCCCGCCAATGCTTGGCACACCGTAAAAGATGTGCCGGAAACCATCGGCCTTGGCAACCTGCTCCATCTTCGAGCCCGGATCGGTGATGGCGATGAAATGCTTCCCCACTTCGGCCGCGCCGACGGTCTGCTTTATCCGCTCAAAGAAATATTGTTTGAAGATATTCGGCTCAAGCGTGCTGCCCGATTTGCTGGAAACGATGCAAATCGTCTTTGCCAGGTTGACCTGCCTTTCAACCGCTTTGACCTCTGCTGGGTCGGTCGAATCGAGTACAAAAGTCTCTGGGAAACCGGCGATCTTGCCAAACGTGAGCTTCAGCACTTCGACGCACAGGCTCGATCCGCCCATGCCCAGCAGGAGAGTGTGTGTGAACCCCGCCGCGCGGATCTCCTCGGCGATCTTGGTGAACTGACCCTGGTGTGCGGTCTGCTCGTCTGCAATTGTCAGCCAGCCGAGCCACTTGTCTTCGTCGGTGCCCGACCATAGTGACTTGTCCTTGGCCCAAAGCCTGGAGACTTTTTTCTTGCTCTCCCAATCATCCAGGGTCGCTTTTACGGCAGTCGCCAAATTCGCCGGCAGTTGATAGGACTGTTTGCTCACGCACGTGCTCCCGCAGCCGTCTCGTTCACGCCCTTCTCCACGGCCGCGAGCAGCTTCGCGAACGCATCTTCGAACTGCATGACTCCGTCATCGGTCAGCTCGTCAGTCACCTGTTTCATCGAAATCCCGGCGCGTTCCAGATTTTTCATCGTCTGTTGCGCGTCGGTGACATTTTCCTCTAGACTCGCGCGCACCTTCCCGTGGTTGCGAAACGCGTCAAGCGTCGCCGGCGGAATCGTGTCGACCGTGTCCTTGCCAATTAACTCTTCCACGTAGAGCACGTCCCGATAGGCCGGATTCTTCGTGCTCGTGCTGGCCCACAGCACGCGTTGCACCTGAGCGCCCTTGGCAGCAAGCGCTTCCCAGCGCGGCCCGCTGAAGATCTTCTTGTATGCCTGATACGCGAGCTTGGCGTTGGCAATGGCTACCTTGCCTTGCAGGCTCTTGAGCAGCGCTTGCCGGTCCGCCGCAAGTTTGGTGTCCTTCAGGGCCGCGTCGATCGTCTTGTCAATCGAGGAATCGATCCGGCTCACAAAGAAGCTGGCGACGCTCGCGATCGATGAAATATCGCCGCCGCTCTTGACACGTGCCTCAAGCCCTTCGATGTACGCCCAAGCAACCCTCTCATACACGTCCTGAGCGAAAAGCAACGTCACGTTGATGTTGATGCCTTCGCTGATCAGTTGTCGGAACGCCGGAATTCCCTCGTCGGTACCGGGCACTTTGATCATCGTGTTCGGGCGGCCAACGGCTTTCCAGAGGCGACGGGCCTCTTCGACTGATTCCCGTGTCTTGTGCGCGAGCGTCGGCGAGACTTCCAGGCTTACGTAGCCGTCGTGCTTGTTCGATTCGTCGTAGACCGGCCGCAACACTTCGGTCGCGCTCTGAATATCCTTGATCGCAAGCTGCTCAAATACGCCCTTGGCGTCCAGATCCTTCCGCACGGCAAGCTCCTTCAACTGGGCATCGTAATCTTTGCTGCCGGCAATCGCCTTCTCAAAGATCGTTGGGTTTGACGTCATGCCGCGCAGGCCGTCTTCGGTCACCAGCCGCTGCAGCTCGCCCGTCGTGAAAAGATCGCGCCGGATGTAGTCCAGCCAGACCGACTGGCCGTAGGTAAGCAGTTCCTTCAGTGGATTTTTTGCCTTCTGATCAGCCAAGGTCGTCGTATTTGCGGACATCGTAGTTCCTCCCGTTCCCTCAAAAGCCTTGCCTCGCGCGATTGCGGCGGGCCGAAGCCCGATTCTATCGCAAGGTGTCCGGCTCCGGGCACCGATTCGCGTGAATACTCGTTAACACGGCGTGGCGCCTGGCCTCGGACTCAAGGGTTTCCCATTCGGTCAGCCCTCACCCATGTTGATGCGCAATGTGTCGGGTTTGATCCGATCAATTTCGCCGGGCTTCGCGGCGCCTGCTGAGAAACCTCGCACGTCCAAGAATGCCTTTACACAAACCAGGTCCGGTGACAAGCTAGCGCACGCGATGCCCGAATCCAAACTCTTCACGCCGCGCGAAGCCGCCCAGGTGTTGGGCATCAGCTACCCCACGCTTAAACAGTGGATTTACAAAAAGAAGATCCACACGGTTCAGACCGCCGGCGGCCACCACCGCATCCCCGAAAAGGAAGTCGATAAGTTTCTCTACCGCAGCACCGAAAAGCGCGATGTGGCCGAAAAACGCACTGGCTATCGCCGCGTCAGTGGACGCAACCAGCTCGTCGGTCGCGTCACCGACATCCACATCGATGGCTTGATGGCGCAAGTGACGCTCTCGATCGGCGGACAAAAAATCACCTCGATCATCACGGCGGACGCCGTCCGTGAAATGCGCCTCAAGAAGGGTGAGACTGCCGCCGCGTTAATCAAATCCACCGAAGTAATGATCCTCCGTCCCTGATCGATCCCTGATTCATCCCTGATCCGGCCGCGATCCGGTCATTCGCCGGAAGGCGGCCTGAGTCGCATAAAGTCGTTCTTTATTATCGTTTCCATCCGACTATAATAGCTGCGCTTCGCCACCAAGCTCGCCTGACCGGCACAGGGGCCGCAGTCGGGCACGCACGGAAATACTCACGGGGAGAGCCACATGCAATCCGGTTGTCCGCATTTGTTCATCCAGCCATCGGCACGAGCGCAGCGCGTTATTCGAAATCTGGCATTTCTCGGAGCTCTCATCGTCCTTGTGACTCCCAATCTTCGCGCGCAGGACTCCGCAAATCTGCGCGGCACGGTCAGCGACCCTTCGGGTGCGGTCATATCCGGAGCAAGCGTCAGCATAAAGAGTCTCGACACTGGCTCGACTCGCACCGAGACAACCGACGACACGGGCAACTACCACGCCTTTGCGCTTCCGGTCGGCACTTACGAAGTGGACATGAAGGCGACGGGCTTTGTCGAGGAGAAGCGTGGTGGCATTCACCTGGTTGTGGGCCAGGATGCGGTAGCGGATTTTGTCGCGCAAGTCGGCCAGATCGCGACGCGCGATTTCGTCAACGATGTCCCGGTCGTCAGCCTCACCACGGAGGATGTCTCGGGCCTGGTGAATCAGGAACAAATCAAAGAACTGCCCCTCAATGGCCGCAGTTTCGATCTTTTGCTTCCGCTGAATCCCGGCGTCGTGAATTTCACGTGGGAGAAAACCGGCGGCACTGGCGTTTCGAATTCGACCAACGGCAACAACTTCTCGGTCTCCGGCAACCGCCCGCAGCAAAACCTCTTTCTTCTCAACGGAGTCGAGTTTACCGGCGCTGCCGAAAATAACATGCAGCCGGCCGGGACAAGCGGGATGTTGCTCGGAGTTGATGCCGTGCAGGAATTCAACGTCCAGCGCGACACCTATGGCGCCGAATACGGCAAGCGTCCTGGCGCGCAAGTCAGCATCGTGACCCAATCGGGCACGAACCATTTTCACGGCGGCGCTTACGACTTTTTGCGCAACAACGATCTTGATACGCGCAACTATTTCGACGTCGGTTCGGCGCCGCCCTTTCAGCGCAATCAGTTCGGTTTGTACGTCGGCGGACCGATCCGGAAGAACAAAACGTTCTTATTCCTCAATTACGAAGGCTTCCGCCAGAACCTGCATCAGACATCGGTCACGTTCGTCCCCGCAGCCGACGCGCGCAACGGCACGATCGTCCCGCTCGGATCGGCTTGCCCGACGGCGACTCCAGCAGCCACACAGGCACAATGCGCGGCGGTCGTGCAGCAGCTCCTGACCCTCTGGCCTGTCGCGAATGGTCCCGAGCTGACGTTGCCGGCTGGCGGCCCCAGCGGCATTGCCACCTACACGAGCAGCCCGCTGCAGAAAATCCGCGAGGATTTCGGGACCGCGCGCTTGGACGAAAATTTCGCTGAAAACGACAGGCTCACGGGCGTGTACACCGTTGACGACGGCGCAGACGTGACGGCGACTCCCGCTGATCCCTACAGCACCGACATTGCGAATCTTCGCGAGCAAGTGCTCAGCCTCGCCGAGGCCCACATCATCTCCCCAACGCTCATCAACACCGCGCGCCTCGGCTATTCGCGGGCCGCCTATTATTTCCTGGGCAAACCCACGCCGGGAACGCCTGCCGCAAGTGTCACCAGCTTTGTTGGCACCCATCCGGTCGGCGCTCTTGTCGTTGGTGGCAGCACGGCTTCGAATCCTGCCACTCAACTCGGCCTTGCCGGCAGCAACAACGGCACGAATCTGGATGTCTTTAGAAATCTCTTCACCTACGCGGACCAGGTCGACTGGGTGCGCGGCCGCCATGACTTCACGTTCGGACTCTGGTTCCAGCAATTTCAATCCAATGAGACGATCGGCCTCAGCCAGTTCGGCCAGGCATCGTTCGCGAGCATTAACGCTCTGCTCGGAGGAGTCGTCGGCACGTTCACGTACGATCCTGCGCCGACCGAGCTGAATTGGCGGTCTCTGTTCAGCGCTGGATTTGTGCAGGATAAGTTCCAGCTGAGGCACAATTTGCTCGTCTCGCTCGGCCTCCGCATGGAGTTCACGACTGGTTGGAACGAAGCGCACGGCCGCGCCGCGAACTACTTGTTTACAAACGGTGTGATCAACTCGGGGCCCCACATCGGCAATTCTGTTTTTGCGACCAATAACGAAAAATTCATGCCCGAGCCGCGCGTCGCGGTCGCCTGGACCCCGTTCGGCGAAAAGACGGTTATCCGCGCGGGCTTCGGCATGTACAACGAGTTGCAGGACGCACTCGGCTACCGCATGGACCAGAACGCCCCCTTCAATCCGACCTACGCCGTGAGCAGCATCGACGTCGCCAGCTTCCCGATCCGATCGGTGCCGACCGTAAACACCAAGCTTGCTCCGGGCGGCGTTGATCCGAATCTGAAGGCGCCAACGCTCATTTCCTATTCGTTGCGCGTACAGCGAGAACTCACCCCGAACACGTCCGTGATGATCGGCTACGTTGGTTCGCATGGCTATCACGAGCTCATCGGCCAAGACACGAACGAACCTGCTCCGATCGTCTGCCCCGGTTCGGGCACGGCCGCCTGCCCCGCGAACTATCCGACGCTGTATAGAGCCGACGGCACAACGGTTCCCGGCCCTCCGGTTCCCGCCGGCGTGGATTACATTCCTGCTGCTTGCGCGGCGACGAACACCACCTGCAACTCAACCCTGGCGGGCACGTGGAGCTGGTTTTCGCGCGGCGCGAGCTCCTACAACGCCGTCGAAATCGACGCGAACCACCGTTTTAGCGAAGGCCTGTCTCTGCGCGGCGTTTATACATGGTCGAAAGCGCTTGACGACGGCGACTCGCTTAACAGCACGACGGCGAACAATGCGCCGGGCCTGGTCTCAAACCCCTTTAATCTGCGCGCCGACTGGGGTCCGGCCACTTACGATGCCCGCAACGTCGCCGTCATCGACACGGTATACGAACTACCGTTTGGAAACGGCCGTAGATTCGCTAGCGGCTTAAGCGGCTGGCGCGACCACCTTACAAGCGGCTGGTCGGTGAATAGCATCGTCACCGCGCAGTCCGGCTTCCCCTTCACGCCACAGCTCAGCTACAACCCGACCAACAACGGAGATACGAAAAACCCCGTCCGCCCGTTCATTAATCCGTCGTTCACCGGTCCGATCGTCGTGGGCAAGCCGGCGGAATGGTTTAATCCGAGCGCGTTTCTCGCCGAGGCGAACAACAGCGGCTTTTACGGCAACCTCGGCCGCGACACACTGGCCGGCCCCGGCCTGGCCACGTGGGATTTCTCGGTCGCAAAGGAAACCGCGCTGAGCGAGGCGCTGCACCTGCAATTCCGCGCCGAAATCTTCAATCTGACCGACCGCGCCAATTTCAATACGCCCAACCTGATCGTCGACATTCTTACTCCGCCGCCTACGGGCAGCTCGAAGGCCTCGACAATTCCACAGGCCAACCCGACAGCGGGACAAATCACGAGCACGTCAACCTCATCACGGCAAGTCCAGTTTGGTCTGAAACTTCTCTGGTAGGGAGAACACCTTCATGCTCACACCGCCAGGCAGAAAATTCGCGCGGCGAAAGGCGATTCGGGTCGCATTCCTGCTCTTGGCGTGGTGTGCGGCGGGCCAGTTCATTCCGGCTGGCGCTTTGCGGGCTCAACAGAAAGATCTTACCGTCTCGGCCGCCGTCAGCTTGAAAGATGCGCTCGACGAAATCGGCCCGCCGTTCACCGCGCAACAGGGCGTCGCGTTGCATTTCAACCTCGGTGCGTCCGGTACGTTGCAGCAACAAATCGTGCAGGGTGCGCCGGTCGACGTTTACATCTCGGCCTCCCCGGATCAAATGGACGCGCTGGCCAAGCAGGACTTCCTGCTCGGCGGCACGCGCCAGGATCTTGTGCGCAACTCAATTGTTCTGATTGTCCCCGTGTCGGGGGCATCGTCTGTGACCGGTTTCAAGGACCTGACCAAGGCAGACGTGAAATTCGTCGCGATTGGGGAGCCCCAAACCGTCCCGGCCGGAAGATACGCGCAGGAAGTGCTCACGCACTTTGGCCTTTACGATTCGCTCAAGCCAAAATTTGTTTTTGGGAAAGACGTGCGCAGCGTGCTGACCTATGTCGCATCGGGCAACGCCGACGCGGGCATCGTCTACTCGACCGACGCAAAGACGAGCGAGGAAATAAAAGTCGTTGCTTCGGCGCCGGAAGATTCGCACTCACCGGTAATTTATCCGGTGGCTGTGATTAAAAGCTCAAAAAACGCAGACGCCGCAAAGTCTCTGGTCGCATTCCTGCTTTCAGCCAAGGCGCAAGCGATTTTTCAGAAGTACGGCTTTGCTCCGGCTCATTAGGCTCTGGGAATCTCTTCTTCAGCCCCGAGGGTCCGGCAGGTCAATGCGTCGAGTTCAGCGCGACGCCTTATACTTGCGAAATAGCCTCAAAGGCCGCAACGCCACATACATTGGCGTCATCGCCCGAGGCAATCGAACCATCATCCAATCCTCTTCCGCGGGAACCATCGCCAGCCGCAGTGCATATTCCCACGAGTCCGCTGCGCCCGGCACCATCTGCCGTCGGTAGTGAAAGCTTTCCGCCGCGCTGCGCGCACGCAACTTTCTGGCAAGCAGCCGCTGCTCGACGTCGGCAGCAATCGCTTCGGCCAACGGATCGGCCTCAATTCGTGTGCGAATTTCATCCGGCAATGGCGCCCCGAGCAAACTCGCCGCCAGAGCCAGTCCTACAAAGAGCATCCTTTGCGCCTTGAACCGCTCCGCCCTCCCCAACACGAGAGCCCAATCGAGTGGAGTCACGCTCTGCACGAACTCGGCGACGTCGGCAATCCACGAAATTCGCTCCCAAAAGTCCTTCGACCCATGAATGCAGAGCAAGACGAGCGTATCTTCGTTGCTGAACGTGCCGACTGCGTGTCCGCCCACCGCCACGCGCGCCGCGCTCTTGCTCATTTGCTCCAAATCGGGCGCTACCGGAAAATGCCGGAGCGTAGACTCGGTATGCAACTCGACAATCACCCGTCTCGATTCATCAAAATAGTCGTACTCGCCCGGCACCAGCGATGAGGCATCGAGCAGCCACGGATACTTCGGCCGATAGCCGAGACCGATCATCACCTCGTTTGCATGCGTAATTTGGCGCTGGGGCAAGACGATGTCCAAATCCTCAAACTCGCGGAGCGCCAGATCGCCATACGCCTGCTGCGCAAGTACGGGCCCTTTGTAGGGCAGTGCCACGATGCCAGCCGCGCGCAAGCCATCGACCACATGAATCAGTTCCGCGGAAAGCTGTAGCGCCCGAATCCCCGCCGCGCGAGCCGCCGCCTGGAGTTGTTCCAATTGTTCAGGTGAAAACGAATCACCGGCCACGGCCGGAAGCTGCAGCGCCAAAAGGGGCATCACGGAATTCTCAGCCGCCGTCTGAATCAGGTATTTCCAATCGATCGGTCGTCTGGCGACTTCGCCAATCGTCTGCGCAGCGGCGCCGGTCATATGCGTTCGCGCGCATGCGACCAGCAACCGCTTTTCGGGCACGGCTTCGTAAGTTGCAGAGGGCATTCGTTGTTCGAGCCGATTCTACGACAGCCCGCTCTCCGAATCGCTCGCTTTATGGGAGCAATTGCCCCAAAAAGAAAACCGCGCCCTCGGTGAAAAGGGCGCGGTAGACGGAGTAGCAGCAAAAGGGAGGGTTACGCCGCCATGTACTGCGAGAGTGGGGTGCGATCCTGCACCATCCGGCCGATTCGCACCAATCTTTCCCGCAAATTTTCCGGATCGAGCCCTGCATTCGCGCAAACCACGTCAAAGTCCTTCCTTTCTTCGAACATGAACTCCTGCGCCTGCCGTCTCGCGCGCAGTGTGCCGCCGCGCCAATCTTCGACGACCTGCACCACCACGGCCAGCCACAAACGGCGTTCCCCGACTGGGCCCTCGATGAACGCTTCCTGCGGTCTCACTTGAACCCTAACATTCCCCTCCGCTATAGCTTGCATGAATCCCCCCGGATCTGGTTTCGACGCGCATCGCGTGACCGATTTCCCCCCTACAGCAACTGCGCGCGTCGTCCTACCAGATTGCATTTACGAAGCCAAAGAGAAGGGTTTTGCCCGGCGGCGTAGGCATCGGCCGAAGACACTCACATGAGAAGGTTTAGCGACCAAAGAAATTCAGCACGTAAAAACTGGGAGTACGAAGGTACTACGAAAGGATTGCACCGGATCGTGCAACTGTTCCCTAGTGGCGCAACTGCGAGGCAAGTTGCGCGGAGAGAACTTCGCGCAATTTCGATGCGAGGGTCGACATTCCAAACGGCTTCTGTAGTAATTCCGCGCCCTTATCGAGAATGCCGTTACGAAAGGCAGATTGATCTGTATAGCCGGACATGTACAAGACTTTGATACCGGGACGGATGTCGCTCATTCTTTCACCCAGTTCCCTGCCGCTCAGACCAGGCATCACAACGTCTGTGATCAGCGCATGTATCGGTCCCGCATGTGTGCGCGCAATTTCGAGTGCGGACTCACCATCCTGCGCATCGAGCACCGTGTAGCCGCTCAATTGCAGATATTCGCGCGTCAAATCGCGTACGCCCTTCTCGTCTTCCACGAGCAATACAACTTCCGATCCTCGCGGCGAGGCCATCGCGTCGGAATCGCCCGAAGCAGATGCCATCGCCTCTTCTTCGGCAATCCGCGGCAGATATATCTTGAACGTCGTCCCCAGTCCCGGTTCGCTATAAACCCAAACGTATCCGCCGCTCTGTTTCACGATGCCGTAAACAGTCGCAAGCCCCAACCCGGTTCCCTTGCCTTTTTCCTTCGTCGTGAAGAACGGTTCAAAAATATGGGCTCGAATCTCTTCGTTCATGCCGCAGCCGTTGTCGGTCACCGCCAGCATCACGTATCTGCCCGGCGCGACCACCGTCGGTGCATGCGGCACGTCGGTCCCGATCTCGACGTTGGATGCCTCAATCGTCAGCCGACCGCCATTGGGCATTGCGTCGCGCGCGTTGATCGCCAGGTTCATCACCACCTGCTCGATCTGGCTGCGATCGGCCTTCACGTGCCCAAGCGATGGCGCCGAGACCGCTTCGAGCACGATGTCCTCGCCGATCAACCGCCGCAAGATATTTTCCATGTCGGCGACGACGGTCTGAATGTTCAATACCTTCGGCGCGAGCATCTGTTTGCGGCTGAACGCCAAAAGCTGCCGCGTCAGCGACGTCGCGCGCTGCGAAGCGGTCTGAATTTGCTCGACGTTCTTCCTCAGCGGATCGCTCTGGTGCAACCGTTCGATCAAAAGATCGCCGTAGCCCTGGATCACCATCAGCAAATTGTTGAAGTCGTGCGCGATACCGCCCGCGAGCCGACCGACGGCTTCCATCTTCTGCGCCTGCCGGAACTGTTCCTCGAGCTGCTTACGGTCGGTGACGTCGAGCGCCATGCAAATCACGCCCTGAATTTCACCGTGCGACCCGCGCAGAGGCTCCGCGTGGCATGCGTACGAGCCGCCTTTCCACTCCAAGTGAAAGGTCACGGGCTCGCCCGCGACCGCGCGCCGATGCGCTGCGACAGCCGGATACGTTCCGTCCGATGTCTCCAGATATTCCGCAAGCTTGACTCCGACAAGTTCGTTCGGCTTCAGCCCCAGTCGCGCCAGTCCGGCTCCGACTGCCGAGGTAAATCGCATGTCCTTGTCGACAGTCCACAATACCGCCGGCAATTGCTCAATCAGAACGCGCAGCCGCGCATCGCTTGAATGCAGCCGTTCTTCGGCCCGCTTGCGTTCGATCGCCAATGCGATCTGCCCACCGATCGAATCGAGAAACTCGAGATCGCGTTCGTTGTAGGCGTTCGCCGTAACGTAATCCTGCACAACCAGCACGCCGATCGTCGCCGAAGGCGTTTTCAGGGGCACGCCCAGCCAGGAACGGCTCGGCGTTCCAACCAGCTCGACTTCGCCCACGTTCACCAGATGAGCGAACGTCTTTTCGGAAATCAGCGCAGGGCATCCGGTCCGGAAGATGTAATCCATGCAGCTGCGGCGCGCCGGTGTCGGCTCGGGCCGCATGTCGAATTGGTCAACGTAAAACGGAAACTCAAACATTCCCGTTCCCGGATTGAGCAGCGCGATAAAACAGTTCTCTGCCGCGATGACTCCCTTTAACGCCTTGTGAATGAACCCCAGCAGATCATCCACATTCTCGTTCTCGGTCATCGCGCGGAGGATTTCGGTCGTTACGCGTCTTTCAAGTCCGGAGCGCTTGCGCTCTGTAATATCTTCGACCGCGCCGTCATAGCTGATGATCTGTCCGTGATCGTCGCGGATCGCCCAGGCTTTTTCCGAAAGCCAGATCTTGCGTCCGTACCGGTCGCGCACCTGATATTCAAAATTGTCCACGCAGCCGTTTTGCTCCATCAGCCGTTTGAATTCCTCGCGGCGCTTCGGGTCTACGTAGACACAAGCCCCGATGTCGGAGACGGCGCTCATCAATTCACGCGCGTTCTCGTAGCCATACATTTGCGCCAGCGCGTGATTCACGCGCAGATAGCGTCCGTCGGGCGTCGTTTGGAACATTCCTTCGTAGGCGTGATCGAAAAGTTGGCGAAACCGAAGGTCGGAATTTGTTTCAGGATCAGAAGAAGGCCTATGACCGTTTCCCTGATGATATTTTTGTGGGCCCGGATGGCCGTTGGGCGAAAGCCCGGCGCAACATTTCTCTTTACGCTTGGGACGAAGCGTTGTCGTTCGGCTCGCCATTTTTCCTGGCACAACGGGAGATTTAAGCCGCGGACCCAAGCCCGCGTACAGGGGACAACCCCACGCACATGCTAACGTACTGATCCCGCAGTAACTCAATGGTACGAACGTACTATCCAGTGCTGAATAGGCGGCACTTAACTCGCAAATTGAGACAAGATTTTGACCTCGCATTAACGTTGTGCAGTTATTTTCATCGCCACCGTCGTGGGCTCCGTCTGGCGCTTCTTTCCAGGCTCCGGTAGAATGCCGCTTGGCATCCTCTGATGGCCGAACTCGAAAACTCGGCGAAAGACCCAGCCGTCATCCTCGATCCTTTTGAAATTGAATTGAACGCCCTCTCCAAGGGCCGCAGCTCGGATCCATTCCAGGTTCTAGGTCCCCACTGGGTCGAGCGCAATGGCCACTCGGTGCTCGCCATCCGCGCATTTCTTCCGCGTGCGGCTCGGGTTACGGTGATTTGGGGCTCGACAAGTCAAGTAGCCGCGAAAATCCACGCGGACGGGATGTTTGAGGCAATTCTTTCACCGGAAACAGTCCGGATCACTGCCGGCGACGCGGTATCTCCGGCGTCGTATCGCCTGTTCTGGTCAAGCGGTGACGGCTATACCGTCGAAACCGCCGACCCTTACGCTTTTCCGCCGGTCCTTTCCGATTACGACCTTCACCTCTCGGCCGAAGGTACGCATTATCAGCAGTATGAAAAGCTTGGGGCACATCTCCGCGAAGTGGACGGTATCGGTGGAGTGAGTTTCGCCGTTTGGGCTCCCAACGCGCAGCGCGTCAGCGTCATCGGTGATTTCGACGGTTGGGACGGTCGCGTCCACCCCATGCGCAGCCGTGGTTCGACCGGCATCTGGGAGCTTTTCCTGCCCGGTCTTGGCGAGGGCGGCATCTACAAGTACGAAGTCCTCTCGCGCGTCGACGATCACCTTGCCGAAAAGTCCGATCCTTACGGGTTTTCGGCGGAAATGCGCCCCAAAACCGCTTCGGTCGTTTGGGACATCGATCGCCACGATTGGAAGGATTCCGACTGGGTTTATGCGCGCGCTTCTCGTGACTGGCTGCACGCGCCCATGTCGATCTACGAGCTCCATGCCGGCTCATGGCGCCGTCACGAAGACGGCCGCTGGCTCACCTATCGCGAGCTTGCCGAGCAGCTTATTCCCTACATCAAGCAAAGGGGCTACACGCACGTCGAGATGATGCCTGTCATGGAGCACCCGTTCGATGGCTCGTGGGGCTATCAGACAATCGGCTATTTCGCGGTCACCAGCCGTTTTGGCACGCCCGGCGATTTCCAATTCCTGGTCGACCGCTGCCATCAGGAAGGCATCGGCGTAATTCTTGATTGGACCCCCGCGCACTTCCCGCGCGACGGCCACGGTCTGGCCTTTTTTGACGGCACACATCTTTACGAACATGCCGATCCGCGCCGTGGAGAGCATCCTGATTGGGGCACGCTTGTCTTCAATTACGGCCGCACCGAGGTCCAGAATTTCCTGATATCCAACGCGCTCTTCTGGATCGGCAAATATCACATCGACGGCCTTCGTGTGGACGCTGTCGCCTCGATGCTCTATCTGGATTATTCGCGCAAAGCCGACGAATGGATCCCCAACGTCTATGGCGGCCGCGAAAATCTGGACGCAATCAGCTTGCTGCGCCGCCTGAACGAAGTCCTTCACACTCAATATCCCGGCGCGCTGATGATCGCCGAGGAATCGACGTCTTGGCCGATGGTTTCGCGGCCCACCTATCTCGGCGGCCTCGGTTTCGATCTGAAGTGGAACATGGGCTGGATGAACGACACGCTGCGCTACTTCGCGCTCGACCCCATCCATCGCCAATACCACCACGGCGAACTCACCTTCTCGATGCTCTACGCGTTTCACGAGAATTTCGTCCTGCCGCTTTCGCACGACGAAGTCGTTCACGGCAAGCGCGCTTTGCTCGAGAAAATGCCCGGAGACGATTGGCAGAAATTCGCAAATCTCCGTCTCCTTTACGGCTACATGTACGCTCATCCCGGCAAAAAGCTGCTCTTTATGGGCGGCGAACTGGCCGACCGCAACGAATTTTGGGACGGCGGCCAGGTCCAGTGGGAGCTCGAAAACTCGCCCTGGCACAAGGGCATCCAGAACCTGCTGACGGGCTTGAATCGCCTTCACACCGGCGAACGCTCGCTCCATGAAGTGGATTTTGAATGGAGCGGTTTTGAATGGCTCGAAACGCATGACTCGGCCAACAGCGTCCTTGCGTTTCTCCGCCGGGCCATCGATCCAGACGATTTCATCGTTGTCGTCTGCAACTTCACCCCAGTAGCGCGCGAAAATTATCGCGTCGGCGTCCCGAAGGCGGGCTACTATCGCGAGATCTTCAATACTGATTCGCACTTCTTCGCCGGCACCGACTTTGGCAACGCAGGCGGCGTACCGGCTGAACCGATCCCCTGGAACGACCGCGCCTACTCTCTGAAACTCCGCCTCCCGCCCCTCGGCGTCGTCTTCTTCAAGCTGTAACCGCCGGTCTCCAGCTTTCTTGACCGCCGTCCTGTGTTTGCGCCAGCGGCCAAAGGGCGGTTTTCCATCGGACGCTTTGGGCGCGATGAAGACCCCTTCTGTCCTTTTTCCATGGAACTTTTCGTGAAGGCTCCTCGTATCCCATCACACAAGGAGGATGTCCATGAACTCACGTTCGATCTTCACCGCGGCGGCCCTGATCGCTTTGTTCGTCGCTGCACCGGTTTCCCATGCCGCGCCCGCCGACCGCTACCTGCACGTCCAGGTCAACGACACGTCCAAGGACGGCGATAACGTCAACGTAAACGTGCCCATCGAGCTCGCAGAAAAGGTTCTCCCCACGATCGACAAAGGCCCCATGCATCAGGGCCGCGTCGAGGTGCCCCGGGACGCTTTCCAGGGCATCGACATTCGTACGATCATCGACGCCGTCCGCACGTCGCCCGATAGCCAAATCGCCTCAATCAAGCAGAAGGACGAAAACATCGAGATCTCCAAAACCGGCGGCAACATCATGGTCCACGTGCAGGAGGCCAAAGCCAAGGGTGACAACATCAACGTGACCGTCCCAATCGCGGTTGTCGACGCGCTCTTCTCGGGCACGCGCACCGATGAGCTCGACGTCGCTGCGGCACTCAAGGCCCTCGACAACGCTGGCGACACATTTCTGGTCACTGTTGAAAACGCGACTGAACACATCCGCGTCTGGGTCGACAGCCACAACCAGCCGCAATGATTTGATTTTTGACGTTGGTTCCGGGCAACCGGCCCCGAGGCCTACTGGCCGATGACGGCTCCTGCCTCGGGGATTCGGGCTCGATGGAAGACGCGAGGACAGAATGATCCTTCTTGGAAAAATCGCCCTGGGATTCGGCGCCACGGCAGTCGCGGGAGCAACTCTTCTCTGCAGCGAAGGCTTCGTCAACGTGAACGTCGTGCGTCACAACGTCGGTTCCGATGACGGCCCCGTGCACATTCACGTGATCGCCCCCGCGATCCTCGCCCCGATCGCTGCTCGCCTCGTCCCGAATCACAAACTCGCTGAAGCGGCGAACAAGCTCGAACCTTTCCTGCCAACCATCCGCGCTGCTCTCGACGGCCTCAGCGAAGCGCCCGATATGACGCTCGTCGAAGTCTCGAATCCCGACGAATACGTACACGTCGAGAAAGATGGCGGCAGCATCGTGGTCGACGTTTCCAACGAAGACGCCACAGTGCACGTCTCGGTCCCACTCAACGCGATCGACAGCACGGTCTCCGCCATCGCGGCCGGCGCAACGACGGCGAACAGTCAGGAGACGGCCTCAGTCTCGTTCTAGCACGCGCACCAGGGAGGGCTCGCGATCGACCGAGATGTCCTTGCCGCGTCCGAATTCGCAATTCTTACTCATGCTGTCGGTTGAAGGGCGTTCGCTGATGCTCATCTTTGACTCGCCGGACGACATGAAGTTCCGCTCTTCGACGAGGCTTTTCAGTCTCTCTGCCTGCGAAGCCGCGATTTTCCGCCGTGCGCTCGACAAATACTGCCAAGGCGCGCCCGACGCGCTCACTATCGGCCTGCTCGACGCGAAATAATCCCCGGCACGCCCTCTCTGGATGGCAAGCAACTCCTGTGCGATGATCCGCTTCGTACTTCGAGCGCGCCGGAGTCACACGTGCAGACTATTATTCAAGACGTCCGCTATGCCCAGCGTCAACTCCTGAAGGCACCCGGCTTCGCTCTCACCGCCGTTATCTCGCTCGCTCTCGGCATTGGCGCGACCACGGCCGTCTTCAGCGTCATCTACGGACTGCTCGTGAATCCTTATCCGTACCTCGGCGCGGATCGCATGATCGAACTCTCGATCCTGAACGAAAAGGGGGACTTCCGCGGTGTAGGAATCACCGGGCCTCAACTCCAGGCTCTCC
>DATMLZ010000104.1:0-16275 GCA_035569955.1 Candidatus Acidiferrum sp. | reverse complement strand
GCGTTTCCGCCGGCAGATCCGCTTCGAGCGAGTTCATGAAGGATTCGATCAGCTCAGCCGCCTCAAGTGTGCAGGGCATGCGAAGCTCGATCCAGCGGGGACTGCCGGAGATGATCTCGATATGCGGCGGGCGACTCTTTCGTGAGAGCGATTCGCGAACCAGACTGACGAGCGTTTGCGGATCGATGGGCTTGGTCAGGCACCGGCAAGCGCGCGCGGCAATGGCCTTGAGGATCGTGCCCGCCGCGCAGCCTGCCGCGATGACGATTACCCTTGGCGCGGATTTCTTGCTCTGCAGTGCTTTGAGAACCTCGAGCCCGCTCATGCGAGGCATCCAGACGTCAAGTAGCGCCAGATCGAATTTCGATTTGGTCAGATGCGCGAGGGCTTCCTTGCCGTCCGCGGCTGTGGTGACGCGGAAATTCTCACTGCGCAGGACGGCTGCGATCTTCTCGCGCGTGGCGGCGTCGCCATCGGCAACCAGGATCCGTTCGCCCGGTTTCTCTTTGGCCCGCGATGGGTGCAAGGTGTTCCTCCGTCTGCGCCGCGCGGGCAAGACGCCACTCGCGCGACAACACCAGTTTACAGCGACGCGGGCCAACCCGCGAAATGCCGCAAAGCCGCGTGCCGACTAGCGGTAAACCGGGCCTCGCTCGGGCGTCCGAATCGGCTAAACTATGGTGTCACACAAGCCGAGGAGGAAAGAGCTTGCGGCCGGTCGAACCGATAGCGTGGACGCGCGAAGGCGTCGTGATGCTCGATCAGCGTAAGTTGCCGGGCGAGGTCGTGTACCACACCTACACCGACTATCGCGACGTGGCCAAGGCGATCAAGGACATGGAGATCCGCGGCGCGCCGGCGATTGGAGTGGCGGCAGCGATGGGTGCTGCGATCGGCGTCGAACGCTCGAAAGCCACGACGCTTGAGGATCTGCGCACCGAGTTTTCTGAGATTTGCCGCACGCTCGCCGAGACGCGGCCGACAGCCGTGGACCTTTTCTGGGCAATCGATCGGTTCAAGCGGCGCTTCGCCGAGCTTGCCGCCGAAGCGCCCGCGACAAACGGCACAGCTTCGCTTGCGCGCATCCGCACGGCGCTGGTCGAAGAGGCCCAGAAAGTTCACCAGGAACGGCGCGCTGCAGACCGCCGCATCGGCTCATTCGGCGCAGAGCTCATGCCCAAGACGGGCCGCGTGATGACGCAGTGCAACGCCGGGGCGCTCGCGACCGGCGGCATCGGGACGGCACTCGGCGTGATCCGCGTGGCCGTCGAAGGCGGCAGCACCTTTGAAGTGCTGGTGCCCGAGACGCGGCCCTACCTGCAAGGCGCGCGACTCACGGCTTGGGAGCTTCAACAGGACGGGATTCCGCTGACGCTGATTACCGACAACATGGTCGGCCACTTCATGAAGACCGGCACGATCGGCGCGGTGGTCGTCGGTGCCGACCGCATCGCGCGCAACGGCGACACGGCCAACAAGATCGGCACCTACGGGATTGCCGTGCTGGCACGCGAACACGGGGTGCCGTTCTACGTGGCGGCGCCGATTTCGACCTTCGATCTTTCGATCGCCTCGGGCGAGCAGATTCCGATCGAGGAGCGTTCTGCCGAAGAGGTAACTCACATCGCGGGCGTGCGGATGGCCGCCGAAGTCCCTGCGGCGCATCCGGCGTTTGACGTGACGCCGTCGAAATTCATCGCGGCGATCATCACCGAGCGGGGCGTCGCGCGGGCGCCGTACGAAAAATCGCTCTCAGAACTGGCCGGCGGCTGAAACTTACTCGTAGCGGAGAGCTTCAACCGGATTGAGGCTGGCCGCCTTCCACGCCGGGTAGACGCCGAAGAAAATTCCGATGAAGGCCGAAACGGTAAATCCGAGCACAACCCAAAACAGGGAAACCGTTGCCGGCAAGGACGAAACCAGGCGCACGGAAAGTCCCAGTGCCGACCCGATGACTTCGCCGATCGCGCCGCCGATCAGCGTAAGCGTCACGGCTTCGAGCAAAAACTGCATCAAGATGTTCACGCGCCTTGCGCCAATCGCTTTCCTTACGCCGATTTCGCGCGTGCGCTCGGTGACGCTGACGAGCATGATGTTCATCACTCCGATCCCGCCCACCAGAAGAGCGACCGATCCGACGCCGAACATCATCAGGAAGATTCCCTGCGATATCTCGTGCCACAGTTCGAGGAAAGAGTCGGTAGTGAACACGGCGAAGTCGTCGGCCTTATCAGAAGGCAACTTGCGCATGCGTCGCAGATATTCGCGCGCTTCGTCAACGACGAGTGGCACGTTGTCCGCGCTGTCGGCTTTCAGGAAGAGGACGAAATCCTTGAACTCCGGGTGCAGCTCGAGCATCGTCGAGAGCGGCACCATCACGATGTTGTCGTTGGGATTTTTGCCGTTGCCGAATGCGCCCTTCTGAAAATCGAGAACGCCAACGACGGCGAAGACGCGCCCTTCAAGCAGGATTTCCTGCCCCACGGGATTATCGTGCCACGGGAAGAGCGTTTCGGCAGTGTCGTGCCCCAGGACGACGACAGGCGAGTGATGCTGCTCATCGGTCTGGTTGAAGAAGCGGCCGCTGGTGAGGGAAACGTTGAAAATATCGGCGATCGTGGGAGTGCTGCCCTGCATGATTACGTTTTGGGCGCGATAGTTTCCGCGGCGAACATCGCTGCCGCCGATGCCGAGCTGCTGGTTCTGAATTCGCGCGTTCGGCGTGGCAGCGGCGACATGGGGAAGTTGCGCAAGCCCCTCGGCCCATTCGGCTTTCAGTTCCTTGCGCTGCAGGATTTCAGGGCTGAGCCGGCCAAGCGTGGCGAAATTGAAGCGCGAGCAGATGATCATGTTCGAGCCGAGCGACTGCACGGTGTCGGTCACCGAGGCGTTTAAGCCGTTGACGACGGCGCCAATCGCGATCACGGTCCCGACGCCAATGACGATCCCCAGCACGGTGAGGAACGAACGCATCGGACTGCGGCGCAGCGCGTCAAACGCCAGGCCGACCGCCTCTTTGAATCCGCCGAAAATTCCGCGTTGCATAGAATGTCCTCGCCTCTGCTATTCCGAACGCAATGCCACAACCGGATCGAGCTGTGCGGCCTTGGACGCCGGGTAGACGCCGAAAAATACCCCGACGCTTGTCGCTACGATCATGCCCATCAGCACCGACCAGGGTTCGACCGCGCTCGGCAACGACGTCGTGATCGTCAGAATTTTTGCGAAAACAATTCCGAGCGTCACACCACAGAGCCCTCCGAGCGCCGCGATCATCGACGACTCGATCAGGAATTGAAGCCGGATATCGCTCTGCCGCGCGCCCAAGGATTTTCGCAGGCCGATTTCGCGCGTTCGTTCGGTCACGCTCACCAGCATAATGTTCATGATCACGATGCCGCCGACGACAAGGGAAATCGACGCGATCGCGACTGTCAAAACAAAGAACGAACCGCTGATGCTTGACCAGACCGAGAGAAATGAATCGTTTGTCTGGACCTCGAAATCGTCAGGCGTGTCGTAACCAAGATGCCGCTTGCCGCGCAGCAGCGAACGAATCTCGTCCATGGACTGCTGCATGGTGGCGACGCCCTGCCCTTTGCCCCAGATCGTGAGCGAGGCGTCGGAGGCATAGTCTTTCTGGAACGTGGTGAGCGGGATAATCACCCAGTTGTCACGCGAAGCGCCGAAGACCGTGCCGAGTTTCTTCCCCACGCCGATCACCTGACACTCGGTCGTATCGACGCGAATTTCCTTGCCGATCGGATCGCTGCCCGGAAAGAGCTTGTCTTCGATGTCAAAACCGACCGTGCAGAGCGGCGACCGGTGCAGCACGTCGGTCTGATTGATATGCCGGCCCGAGTCCAAATCGTAGTTTTCAAGATCCGGCATTTCCGCCGTCCAGCCCATCACGCTGGTATTGGACAGGTAGTCGGTGCCGTATTTCACCTGGGCGTTGCCGTGCGTCAGCTCGGCGCCCACAGCCACGCAGCTCTTGCAGTTGTCGCGGAGGAATTCGTAGTCGTCGTAGCGCATCTTTTTGCGCTTCTGCGTCTTCATGTAGTCGTCGACGTTGAGCGTGACCAAGGGCCCGCGAGAAACCAGGAACACGTCCGCGCCGAGGTTGAAGACCTTTTGCGCCACGTAGGAATTGAGACCGCCGATCAGGCTGACGACCGCAATGACAGACGTCACCCCGATCACGACCCCCAAAAGGGTCAGGACGGTCCGCAGCTTGTGGGCCCAGAGGCTGGCCATGGCGATCTTGCAGGCTTCGCCAAACGACATGGAGGTCTTTGCGGGCATAGGTCAGGTCGACCGGCTCTTTCGATTATACATACGCGCGGGGGAGGCTGGATGTTGCAGGCGCGGGCGGGGATTTCGGGGGCGAGCCCCTGGTCCCTGAACACCCGGCAGGGCAAACAAAAAGGGCGTCCCAGGAGCACTGGAACGCCCTCTTTTGATTCGTGGCTGAATCAGAACTGGAACTTCAGCGCCAGTTGCATGACCCGTGAAGGTTCCTGACCGATTTGACCGCGGATCACACCGAAGCTGCCGGAGATAACGCCGGTATCGGGCAATCCGAAGTTCGGGTGATTAAACACGTTGTAGGCATCGGCCTGGAAGCGCAGTTTGTATTTCTCGCCGATCAAGGGGAAATTCTTGGCGAGCGACAGGTCGGTGTTTGAAAAGTGAGGTCCACGCAGAACGTCCCGATCGCCCGATTGCAGCCCGCTAACCGGCGAGAATTGCGCGGCAGCCACATTGGGGTCCTTGTAGAACTGCACAGAACCGCTCGACGGGTCCATGTGAATATCCGCAGCCAGGGGGCCTTTTTTGCCGGTGAGAAGCATGCCGGTATCGGCCGCCAGGCTGACCGTATCGTAGAACGCGATGTCGGTGTTGTTGACGGTGTAGGCAAAACCGGAGTGCCAGGATTCGATGCCCGAGATCTGCCAGCCGCCGATGGCTTCGTTCAGCAGCCTGCCCGAGCTGCCACCGAACCTTTGTCCGCGGCCGAAAGGCAGGTCATAGATGAAGTCGGCGCTGATCTGATGAGCGAGGTCGAATTCGGAACTGCCCCGGCAGGCGCGGTTGTTGGTCACATCGCACATGACCGAGGTGTCGCCCGGCTCGAAGTTTCCGTTTTCGTTCGAAATGGTCGAGCCGTTGTCGATCGAGTGCGAATAGGTGTAGTTAAAGTCGAATTGCAGGTTGTTCGAAAGCCGCTTGCGCAAGGTAACGAACAAGCCGTTGTAGGAAGAGAAGCCCTTGTTCGCAACCGGCGCGTTCACAAAGAACTGCGGCGTCAGGCCAACGTTTACCGGCAATGGAATCGAAGCGAAAATCTCGCCGGTGGCGCCCTGCTGGAGCGAGCTCAGTTGGCTGCTATAGACGTAAGCCGTGCAGCTTGATCCAAAGGCTTGCATACAATTCGAACCGCCAAAGGCCGCAGCGTTCGCAGCGACCGCTGCGTTGACCTGGTTTTCGATGACCGGCTGATTCGGCACGCTCGCGACGGGAAGACCCGCGCCGTTGTTTGCGCGCGAATCCTGCTCGAGAGTCGTGAATGCCTGAACCAGGGTCTGCTTGGATGCCAAGTCGGTAAAGTTCATGGCCTGGCCGACGTCAGCCAGGAGCAAGAGCCTCCGACCGAAACGACCGTAGTAATCGGTTTCGAGTTGGAAGCCGCCGGGAAGTGATCTCTGTATGCCGAAGCTTGCCGTGATGGAGTACGGCGTGTTCAGGACGGGGTTGATGCCGTCGTTGAACACGGCAAAAGGAGTCTCGGATTTCTGGAAAGGAGGCGGTGTGACTGTGAACGGCGCTTGGCTCACCGAGTTCATGCGCGGATCGTTTTCCAGAGCGAAGAGCGTCGATTTCTGTTGGTTGAACTCGCCGCCAACCGTGTTCGTAAACAGGTAGTTGGACTGATCTTCAAAGTTGGTCATGGCCCATGCGACGCTTTGATCGAAGACCAGACCGGCGCCGGCGCGAACAACCGTCTTGTGTTCACCAAAGGTCCTGCCAAGGAATCCATCGCTGAAGGAGGGATTCCATGCCAACGACAAGCGCGGAGAAAAGTCGTTCTTGTCGGCGTTGTAAAGCGGCGGGGCGTTGTTGCCTTTCCCGGCCAACACGTACGTCATCAGAGGTACCGCGCCCAAGCCGGATTCGCCAAGAGCACCAGCCGACTGACGGGCGTTCAGGATCTGATCGACGGTCGTATTGAAGTACTGCGCCTCGGTGCCGTGCACTTCGTACGGCGCCGCCTGATATTGATAACGCACTCCGCCGGTGATCGTGAGGTTGGGGAGCGCGCGCCAGGAATCCTGGAAATATCCGGCAATGTTCGTGATTCGCCAATCGCGGCTTGCTGTTGAGCCCGGCGCGAGAGGCGTGCCAGTGTTTGTGTAGTTGATCGAGTTCTGATAGTTCCAGATGATTCCCAGATCTCCCAGGAAGAAGTTGTCCCAGTTAGTATCGTCGGCAGCGAGTATGTTGGCCGGCCGCCACGCGCTCGGACCACCGGCGGGATTATCGAGGCCGGTGATGTCGCCGCCGAGACCTTCCTGAATGAACATCAGGTCGTTTACAAGGTAGCTGCGAACCTTGGACGGGTTCCATTCCGCGCCGAACTGGAATGTGTGAGTGCCGTGCGTCCAGGTCACGTCGTCGCGGAAGGTCGGGTCGGGGATCACGCGGCCCGACGAACCTTGGCGAACGAAGGGCGTTGCGAAGGAGTCGTTTTGCGAGGATCCGAAGAAGGTCAGGGCGTAAAGGCTCCCTGCGGCCGGCACGTTGGTCGGAAACGCGTCGTTGGCGCGCGTCTCACCATACGTGAATTGGTTGATCACCGTCGGGCTCAAGGTCCAGGTATCTCCGAACACCCATGCACGGTCCCGAAGCGTCTGCAGGGCGGTCAACGCGTCGCCGGGGAACTGAATCGGCGTGTAGCCGGGGTTGTTGTCGACGGTGCTTTCGTTTCTGAGGTTGAAGCGGCCAAAGAGCTTGTTGTTTGAGCTCAAACTGTAGTCGACGCGCGCGACGTAGCCGTTCTCGGTCAAGGGGCTCGGAGCATTGAAGCGGAGACCAGCCGTGTTGAGTCCGTCGCCGACGCTGTAATCGTTCGGACTCGGATAGCGAGACTTGAAGATACTCGCAAGGGCAGGAGCCTGACCGGCCTGGACAAAACCTGGAGCATTTGCGCAAGCACCGGCCGTGCTGCAGGGGTCAAGGCCAGCGACAGAAGGCCCGGGGAGGATCGAGACGCAATTGGTGCTCACATCGGCGGACGTCAAACGAGCGGTGTCGTCGCAACCCGCGTTGTTATTGATATAGGCGATCGAGCCGTTCCTGACATGTGGATAAGGGACAAACTGCAGCAACGATTCGGCAGAAGCGTCGCGGCGCCCGTCGTATTCAAAAAAGAAGAACAACTTATCCTTAATTACCGGTCCCCCGAGGTTCGCGCCAAACTGGTTTCTGACAAGGGCGAGGCGAGGCTGATTGGCCAACTTGTTGAAGAACGTGTTGGCCTCGGTGGCTGCCGTGCGGTTGTATTCATACGCCGAGCCGTGCCACTCGTTGCTTCCGCCCTTTGTCGACAGGATCGTCTGAGCGCCGCTGCGGCCGCCGTAGGAAGCCGAAGGCTCGGCGACCTGGGTGCTGAACTCTTGGATCGCGTCCACAGGAATCGAAGCTTCAACGTTGAAAGCCTGACCGAGAGCGAAGTCGGTCGCTTCGATGCCGTCGACAGTGATGTTGTTCTGGTCGGCGCGCGCGCCAGCTACGGCGCCGTCACGCGTGTGGTTCGGATCGATGTTTGAGGTAATGGCGTTGCCGGCCGTCGTTTGTGCGCTGGTGACGCCGACGGCAAGACGCAGAAGATTTCCAGGGGTATCGCGGAACTCATCAGGCAGGTTCTCGACCGCGTGCATATCGAGGTTGCTGCCGATCGTGGCATCGGTTGTGTTCAAGGAAACAGAGCCCGTCTCGGCCGTGACTTCGACTGTCTGGCTTACCTGCCCCAGGGTCAGTTGCGCGTCCTTGGTCGTCGCGGTCGCGACAGGCAGGTAGATCCCGTTCAGCACGTAGGTTTGAAAACCGTCCTTGGTGACCGTGATGGCGTAAGCAGGTCCGGGAGGCACATCAACAAACCGGTAGCCGCCATCGCTGGCAGTTTGCGTGGTCAATACGGCGCCGGTGCGGGTGTTCTCGAGTTTTACGTTTGCGCCGGGTACGGTGGCCCCGGACGTATCAGTGACCGTGCCATTCAAGGATGCCAAACCCTGTGCCCTCGTAGCCGACGGAACCAGGGTCAACAAAGCCACCATCAGGAAAGCGCCGAGAACAAATGGTCTGTGGATGCGATTCACGTTCCCTCCTCAAATCTCCAACTTGCAATTCAGCAATGTCGAATACCGGTTTCTTTGCGACCGGCCGCAAAATATTGAATACGTCAGCTACGACTCTTTGAAGTAGAAAAGGCGACTTCCGAGTTGACAGGAACTGACTAGAGACAACGCCCTTGATAGTGCAGGCATTTCGATTTCCATGCTCCCAAGTGGTCCCAAGTCTATGTTGAACAGAAGCTTACGCTATAAGTGGTTGTCCGCAACAGTTGTTGCATACGGTTTTTCATATACGTAAATAGGTATTCTACTTTAGTTTGGTACTAGGACCTCATTAGTCTTACGGACGCAGTTTCTGGTTTGATCAGCGAAGCAGCGATGACCCAGAAACTTTCAAAGGGTGTGTTCTGTTTTGGCGGAAAAACTTGGGCTTACAAATCGTAATGTGCGAGCATCAAAACTCGCGCGCATGAACAACGGCGAAAGTCGAGCCTTAACTCAAAACAATTGCGGAGGCGGAATGCTTCGAAAAGTGTGCTTATTGGCGGTGATGGCCCTCGCTTTCTCTCTCTCAACCGAAGCCCAAGGCGTTACCGATAAGATCGAGGCGTTCGGCGGCTATTCCTACATGCACGCGGGCACAAAACCTTCTTTCAACACGAACGGCTGGGAGATATCGGGTGAGTACAAGCTCAAGCACTGGCTGGGCGCGGTGGGCGACGTCGACGGTCATTATGGAACATTCGAGGGCGTGCGCTCGACCTCGTACAACTTCCTTGCCGGACCACAGGTATCCTGGAGCGCCCGCGTTTCGCCTTTTGCCCATGTCCTTGTGGGCGGGACCCAAATCAAGGCGGCCGGTGCGACAAGCTCGTCTTTTGCGACCGGCTTTGGCTTCGGCATCGATACGAAAGTAGCGCCGCAGCTCTCCTGGCGCATGGTCGAGTTCGATGTGATCCATTCGCACATCTTCAACGCCGCCCAGAACAACGTCCGCCTTTCGACCGGAATCGTAATTCGCTTCTAGACTGAGGAGCGAGGAGTCCGGTCCCCTCGCCGGCGATGGCTCGCTAGTCCTGCAAGATGAATCTCACCGTGACCAGTGTGTCGACCTCGACCGGCTGACCGTCGAGCGTCGTCGGTTTGTAGCGCCACTGGCTGACGGCATCGGTTGCAGACCTTATAAGCAGCGCGTTTCCGCTCACTACGTTCAGGCTATTGATCGTGCCGTCGGTCGCGATGATTGCGTTCAGCACGACATCGCCTGAAGTGCGCGTCGCTTTTGCGATGGCCGGATACTTTGGTTCGACGCGATATATCAGAAGTGCCTCCATCACTTTGCCCCCGCGAACCACGGGACGATCAGGCCCGCGGGCGGCGGGGATTTCGGGAGGTTCAGGAAGACCGGGTTGTCCGAGAACGCTGGTTGCCTCACCCGCAGTACCAAAACTCCCAGGGTCAAAGTCGATTCCCGCTGCATTTGCGATGGTCGACCCGTGATGGAGGGAGGGTGTGCTGTGCACAGACGGCACCGGATAGACGTTCGTGCGGGTCGCCGGCCGGGACGCTGGATCCTGGGAGGCCGGAATGCGCGGCGGCACCTTGAGAAGGGGAATCTGGTTAACGTTCACCAGCGGCGGAACCGCTTGCGACATCAGGGGGACCAGAACCAGGGCCCCAAGAACGGCCACCTGCAAAGTAAGTGAGAGTGCCAATCCGAAGCGCCGATTCTTGCGCTCGCGGCGAAGCGATTCGGGATCACCATCCACCATGCACTGAGTAAACCCGCCAAACGAGTCCATAAACACACCTCCTCCAAGGCATTCGAAATACGGGGATTCCGGCTCGCGTGGCGCGCGTAAAAGCCGGCGTTTCAGAGGGTTCGAACTCTCTGGCTAGATAGACACCGAGCGAGGCGAACAGTTCCCCTGAAACGCGGAGCTTGCTTCGGCCAGGTGCCTGGAGGTAACCGATGAATTCGCAAGCCGAGCGTGGATCGATTTTCCGTTCAAATGCGTCTAAGGGAATGAAAGCGGCCCGATCGGGCAGCTGAGGTGGCCATCATGAACAAAACTTCATTGGAAACAGTGGGAGTCAGATACACGGGCTGGGCGGCACTTGACCGCGATCCGCTGGACGACAGCGTCGAGTACGACTGCCCCGAGTGCGGCGCGCACGGGAGCAAAGCGGCCCGGCGCCCGCGTTCGGAGTACCATTTTACTGACGGGTTCGTGCAGGATCTGCGCGGAGAATCAACGACTTGCAAATCGTGCAAGCGTTCGCTGCATATCTCTCCGGTTGTGCTTCTGCACAACCACGGCGAGGAACAGCGGTTCGACGCAATTTTCCGCGCGAGCCAAGACGTCTCGACCAATTGAGCCAACCCCAAGCAAGAACAGGAAAGGAGGGGGTTTGGCCCCTCCTTTTTTGCAATAACTGCGCGAAGCGCGCGCAGAACATCCCTTAAACTTCACTTTTGATCGCAAAATGAGGCGATTTCTCGCTTCCGGCGAGACCGGCTCAGGCCGGAGACCAAGACTCATCGAGTTCGAGGTGGTTTTCCTCAAGGTCCTTTCGAACCTGGTCGAATGCTTCGTCGACCGTATCCGCAAAGCAAAGCATCTTGTACTCGGACTCGCTGATTGTCCCGGACTTGATCATGTGGCGCCAGTTGAGAACCTTGTCCCAGTATTCGCGGCCATAAATCAGAATGAGGTGGCGCGAAGAGAGCTTGCCGGTCTGGAGCAAGGTGAGCATTTCCCAGAGCTCATCCATCGTCCCGAAGCCGCCCGGGAAAACGATTAGCGCTTTTGCCATTTGCGCGAACCAGAGTTTGCGCATGAAAAAGTAGTGGAAGCAGAAATTCAGCTCCGGCGTGATGTAAGGATTCGGGCGCTGCTCGTGCGGTAGCTGAATGCTGAGCCCGACCGATGATCCGCCGGCTTCGGCGGCACCGCGATTGGCTGCTTCCATGATGCCGGGCCCGCCTCCCGAGCAGATGACAAAGCGCTTGGGAGTCGTGCCGAGCGTCATCGCCCAGGAGGTGATGCGGTGCGAAAGCTGGCGTGCCTCCTCGTAGTAACGGGACATCGCCACGTCGCCGCGAGCAGCCTGCAGCTTCGAGCGCCATTCACCGGTTTTGCGTCCACGCGCTTTTTTCTGGAGACGCTGGAGCTCGGCGAGCGCCGAATCGCGGGAACGAATACGCGCCGAGCCAAACATGACGATCGTATCGCCAACGACCTGCTGACGCAGGCGATAAAGCGGATCGAGATATTCGGCAATAATACGTAGCGGGCGCGCTCCGAGACTTTCCATGAATTCCGGATCGTTGTACGCAAGTGGCGCCATCGGCAAATGGCCGGAACGTCTCATTCTTCCTCCCTCAGAACGACAAGCCAAATATTGTAGTACGGTATCGAGTTAACGCGGCGTTAAGGCGGGGTTTTTTGGGCGAATCATCTTTCGACCTGTGTTTCGATCCGGCCAGAGCGTCATTGGTCTCGCTTTCCGGATCTTCGGCGGGCAGGAGGCACCAGGCGGGCGCGACAGGGCCGGGTTAGCTTGCGAGGATGGCCATGGCGGCGTTTCGCCCATTGATGCCGATGACGCTGCCGCCCGGGTGCGTGCATGCCCCGCACAAAAAGACACCCGGCATGGGCGTGCGCGGCGAAAGGCGATTTGACCACATATAGGGCGGGAGGCACTCGCCCTGGAAGATATGGCCGCCGGTCAGTCCGACTTTTTGTTCGATATCGGGCGGGCCGAGCACTTGCGCGTCAATGACGGTGCTTTCGATATTCGAGCAGAAGCGCGAAATAGACTCGAGGGCGAGGCGGCCGACTTGGTCCCGGCGCTCGTCCCAGGTGCCTTGCGCGAATTTATAAGGAACGTACTGCGCAAAGACGCTCATGGTGTGCTGCCCTTCTCTCGCAACGGACGGATCGTGAACGCTCTGGAAGTAGAGTTCGCACCAGAGATGATCGGGCAATTCGCCGCGCCGCGCGTCGGTGAAGGCGGATTTCCATTCCGATTTTGTGAGCGGCGTATTGATTTGGCCGAAGTGGTGCGGCTGGCGGGTGCCAGGGCGCGCAGTGAAATTCGGCAGATCTCTGAGAAGCACATTGAGTTTGACCGTCGAGCCTTCGATGGGAATCTGTCCTACGCGCGCGCACCAGGCGGGATCAGCGGCCGAGCCGAGCATGCGGAGCGTACGGCGCGGATCGGCGTTTGAAACAACGACCGGAGCCAGGATCCTTTCGCCGCTCTCAAGCAACACGCCTTCTGAAGGCACGATCTGCGCGACCGGAACGCCGGCCGCGACAACGGCTCCCGCTTCGCGCGCCGCGTCACAGAAATAGAACGAGATCATGCCCATCCCGCCTTTGACGTAACCCCACATACCGGGCATTCCACCGAGACGGCCCGAGCAATGATGGAAGCGAATGCTCGCCGTGCCTGCGTCGAACGGACTTGCGTTGGTGCCGATCACGCCCTGCCCGGGGTAGGCGGTTTGCAGGCGCTCATCGCGAAGATAGTGCTCGACGAATTCGGCCATCGACCATTCAAACAGCAGTTGTCTTGCTTCTTGGTCGGCGCCGAGGCGAGATTCGATTTCTTCACGTGTGGGCGCCTCGCCAATCCAGAGATCACGTTCACCGGCCGGGCGCAACGCGTCGCGAAGCCTCCGGATGACGTCCGACATGGCGAGCCACCCGTTCGCGTCCTGCGGGGCGAAGCTGCGAATTTCCGCTTCGCAGCGTGCGTCGTCGTCCCACAGCTGCGCGCTTGAGCCATCAAGGAACGGCACAAACAATCCGTTCACTGCCGGAATCCACTCGAAGCCGCGTTCGGCAAGATCGAGTTCGGCAACAACCAACGGATGGAGAAGTCCGGCAAGATAAGCGCACGGAGACATGCGAACACCTGGAAAAGGCTCGTCGATCGTGCAAGCGCCACCGACTCGATTCTGGCTTTCGAGCACCAGGACGCGTCTGTCCGCCCGCGCGAGATACGTGGCGCAGGCAAGACCGTTGTGACCGGCGCCGACAACGATAACGTCCCAGCGGCGCGAGGCGAGCTCGCGGACCGGAGCGGGCAATCCGATTTGGCCTAGGACGGCGGCGGTTGGCGATGGGAAGGGCAATCGAAATTTACCCCGCCGCCATTGAATTCACGCGGGCCCGCTTGCGCTGAGCCTGGACAAGATAGAAGAAAGTGCTTACGGCCAGAAGCACGAAAAGGCCGATGATTTCCTGGCGCGAAGCGAGCGCGATGAAAACCAGCATGCTTGCGATACTGGCGACGACAGCCGAGCCGAGCCATCGAAAATTGAGCGGCGTGCCGGCGAGCGCGACGCCGCGGCGCGCAAGTCGCCAAGCCGCCGCAGCTCCCCCGATATAAAGGATGGCGCTTGCGAGTGTCGACAGCACCGCCAGCTCGGCAAAAGTTCCCGTCAGCGCCAAGCCGAGCGCGATCGTTGCGTAGCAGAGAATCGCGGCGTAGGGCGCGTGGGTGCGCGGATGCAAGCGACCGAGAAAGCGCGGCAGCAGACCGTCGCGCGCGAAGGCAAAAATCACCCGCGGACTGGCAAGAATGTCGCTGCCAAGCCAGCCCGCCATGGAGATTGCCGCGCCCGCCAGCATCAGCAGGCGCAGCGCCGGGCTGATGCGCGCCATGGCGTCGGCCAGTGGAGCAGTTGATTCTGCGAGCGCCGGGCCGAGAATGCCTTGCGCGATGACTTGAATGGCGATGTAGAGCAGCGCCGTCGAGCCAAGGCCGATGCCGAGCGCTCGTGGAATCGAGCGGGCAGGTTCTGCGACCTCGCCGCTCGCAGAGAGCGAAACTTCCATACCGGTGAAGACGAACAGCGCGAGAATGAGCGCGCGGCCGAAGCCGGCTGTGCTGGGCGCGACGGTCTGGGAAAAATTGGCGCTATCGGTCGCGTGCGCGCCGGCGATTACAAATATGGCGAGCGGAATGAGTTTTACCAGAGTGGCGGCATCGACCAGACGCGCGCCTTTTTGGACGCCCAGGATATTGATGAATGAAATTGCGCCGATCATGACGATGACGACCGAGGCATGCACCGGCGTTGCAAGTTTGGACCGAACGACGCTCGCAACCACATCGGCCAGAGCCGCGGCGACACCGCCGCAGGCGAGGACGTTACCAAACCAGAGGGCCGTGCCGGTCACATAGGCCGCCAGAGGTCCGAAGGCAGCGGCGATCGAGCCGTAGATTCCGCCGCTGGTTGGCACGCGGCTGCCGGCTTCGGCCAGGCAGATGCCGACCGCTCCAATCGCGGCGGCGCAAACCAGGAACGCCAGGGGGCCGTAAGAACCCATGTTCGCTGCGACGGCCGAGGGAGCGGCAAAAATGCCGGCGCCGACGACGATATTGACGATGTTCGCGGCAAGAGCCCAGGTTCGGACGGCACGGTCGAGACCTGCATCGCGTTGGCTTTCGTTCACGCGAGTAACCTAACATCCGGGCGCGGGTTGTGAACAGCGCGTTTGGTTCAAAATGAGGCGACGAGGTGAAATTTGCTCAAGACTGCGATTGTGCGAAAACCCGGACTGAACTTCGCTGAAGGATTGACGACATTCGCTGGCGGTGCGCCGGATTACCAGAAAGCGATCGTGCAACACGACGCGTATTGCCGTTCTCTTGAGCGCTGCGGGTTGGACGTCGTGCTACTTGAAGCCGACCTTGCGCATCCGGACTCGACGTTTGTCGAAGACGTGGCCGTGGCGACGGCAGATTTCGCGGTTGTGACGCGTCCAGGAGCAGCTTGCCGGGCTGGCGAGGTCGAGGGCATACGCGAGCCGCTCGGACGATTTTTCCGCGTGATTCATGAGATAGCGGCTCCGGGAACGCTGGACGGTGGCGATGTCTGCCAAGCCGGGCGCCATTTTTTCATCGGGATATCGCAGAGAACCAACGAGCGAGGCGCAAGCGAACTGGCGACGATTCTTGAGCGGGAGGGTTACAGCACCTCGCTTGTGGACATTGATGGGATGAAAAACGTTCTTCATCTAAAGAGCGGCGTTGCGTGCGTAGCGGAAGGGAAACTGGTGGTGTGCGAGCAACTCGCCGGGCGCGAGGAATTTCGCGGATACGAATTGATTCGCGTTGCGCCGGAAGAAAACTATGCGGCAAATTGCGTACGCGTGAATGATCGCCTGCTGATTGCGGCGGGATTCGCGAACTTCGCTGCAGCGCTTGATCAGCACGGATTGGCGACGATCGCGCTGGACGTTTCAGAATTTCAGAAGATGGACGGTGGGTTGAGTTGCCTGTCGCTGCGATTTTGAGTGCAAGCAGGATCGCCGGTTGTGGCGCGCGGCGAACCATCCCCGATCGGCGCCAATTGTGAGATAGTTTCGGGCTAGAGTGGAGGTCGATCCGATGAAATTCGAGAATTCGCAATTGCTCGACCGGCGCGGGCTGCTCAAGGGAGCGGCCTTGGGTGGCGCGCTGCTCGCCAGCGAGCCGATGGACGCCTATCCGCAGGGAGTGAACACCAGTTCCGGCCCCTCGGCGCTGCGCATCACGGATTTGCGCGTGGCGACGATTGTAAAGCCGGGACCGAGTCCCTGCCCAATCATTCGAATCGATACGAACCAGGGAGTCTACGGACTCGGGGAAGTTCGCGACGGCGCGAGCCCGACCTACGCGTTGATGCTGAAGAGCCGAATCCTCAATGAGAATCCCCTGCAGATCGACAGAATTTTCCGCAAGATCAAGCAGTTTGGTGGACCGGCGCGGCAAGCGGGCGGCGTGTGCGCAATCGAAATGGCGCTCTGGGACATCGCAGGAAAGGTCTACAGCGTGCCGGTCCACGTCATGCTCGGCGGTAAGCTGCGCGACAAGATCCGGATCTACGCCGACACCACAGAATCGAAGGATCCGCACATCT
>DATMLZ010000103.1:0-7854 GCA_035569955.1 Candidatus Acidiferrum sp. | reverse complement strand
ATTTCGTCGAGAAAAAGCGTGCCCCCTGACGCGAGCTCGAACTTACCTTTGCGCTGCTGCGCGGCTCCAGTGAAGGCGCCTTTTTCGTAACCGAAAAGCTCCGATTCAATCAGGTTTTCAGGTAACGCTGCGCAATTCACGGCGACAAACGGTTTCGCGGCTCGCGACGACCGCGCGTGAATTTCCTGCGCGAGGAGATCCTTGCCCGTGCCGCTTTCACCGAGGATCAGGATCGTGGCGTCGGTTTTCGCGGCGCGTTCGGCCATTTCGAAGACGCGCCGCATCGCGGGCCCCGCTCCGATCATGCGGCCGAAGTGGCCATCGGCGATCAACTCGCGGCGAAGGCGTTCGTTTTCCGCGCCAAGATCGGCTGCGCGCAGCAGATTTGCGACGCGTGCGCGAAGCTCGCCGATGTCAAAGCCCTTGACGATGTAATCGGTGGCGCCGCCTTGCAGCGCCTCGACCGCGGTTTTTGCCGTGTCGAGAGCGGACACAATCAGCACAGGAGAATCGTGGCCGGTTTCGCGCATCCAGCGCAGCACCGAGAGGCCGTCCTCGCCGGGCATCACAATATCGAGCAGCACAATATCGGGCTGACCGCCAAAGAACGCCGATCGCGCCTCGGCCGCCGTGCCTGCTTCGGTGATTTTGTAATTGGGTTCAAGAGCGCGCCGCAGGCCGTAGCGCGCCGCGGGTTCGTCGTCTACGATCAGGACGGTTCGCATAGCGGTCCGAGAGTGGAACCGGGAATAGCCTTACGAAGCTGTGGCGCTGGGCAGAACGCGCCCTTCCTTTAGCTCGCGCCACGTATAAACCACGCGATGCACGACGGTGATTGTGGAGAGCGTAGCCACGACCCACAACGCCTGCGCCATGCGGTCGAACCATCCTCCCAAGATCAGCAGCACCAGGCGCTCGGGG
The DNA here is from genome assembly GCA_035569955.1 of Candidatus Acidiferrum sp. Lineage (GTDB taxonomy): Bacteria > Acidobacteriota > Terriglobia > Acidiferrales > UBA7541 > Palsa-295. The sequence goes on along the minus strand of DATMLZ010000103.1, from coordinate 6,933 downwards.
CGCTCGAGGAACCCCACTTTGCAGGAAGGAATCAGTGATTCGGCGCGTGCGCGCGAATAGCTGACCATGAACGAACTCGCCATGGCGACGGCCGCAAGCGCCATATAAAAGAAGCGCTGGATCAGCGTGTAGTGCACCACGAAGCCCATGTAAAGGGCGAGGTCGGAGTATCGGTCGAGAGTCGAATCAAGGAAGGCGCCAAACGCGGTCACGCGGCCGATGCGGCGCGCGACCTGACCGTCGGCCATATCGAGAAACGCAGCGAGAAAGAGTACCGAAGAGCCCTGCGCGAAATGGCCCATCGCATAACAAGCGGCCGCCCACGAATTCACGGCGAGGCCGAGAAACGTGAACATGTTGGGTGTGATTCCTGTGGCGGCCAGACCGCTCACCACGTGGCGCAGCAGCCAGCCGGCGCCTTCACCTATCCAATAGGTTGCGGGCCGGCTGCGTTCGGGACGGTCTTTTCCCATCGGGGTCGATAATACAACGAATTGAAGCTGTTACGCTGTCCGGAAGCGCTAAGACGCGTGCGGCGAAGGCGAGGGAGAAGATCCGGTTTCGGTGCGCTGGCGAGCCGACGGCTTTATTCTGCGACCCGAGAAGCGATGGTCGCAGCGAGCGCAACGGTAGGGCTGCAAAGGCAGCACCCAGGACAGGATGTGTTCAAAAAGTCCGCGACGGCGTGACCGGCGAACCTGAATACTTCCGCACATAGGGCACGTATGCTGAGAGGCCATCGGACACCTGTCCCTGATCAAATGGTCGACTGGAAGTGTTCAGAGCAAACGACTTGCCAACAGCGAACTGCTGCGGCTCTACGGGCCGGCACCGAGCGCTCCGCGACAGTTCGAGTGGACCATTAGGCAGTGGCACCCGACAATCAGGGTTTCGCTGTAAATTGAGGCGATTTTGTGATGGAGACAGGGCACTTACCTTCTTGCCCCGGCGTCTTGCTGTGCGACCGTCGTGAGTTTTCGACGCTCGACGGGAATTTCGACCTGTATCGGGCCTCTGCTCCAGAACACACGCACCGCATCGGCGGCACCCTCGTCTCCCAGACCCATGAAAATAGTGCTCGGACCCTGACTTAAATAGCCGGATGCGCAAGGTATTTCCCATGTCTGACCGAGTGCGCCGGAAAACATTTCTACCTTAACTCCCAACGCCATCGTGTTTTCCCTGTCCCCGCGAAGCGCAATTTCGGCCCAATTGTGCTTCTCACTGCCCGTCGCCTTGAGCAGCACCGGCGGGCGGCGATTTTGTGTAATGAGCAGGTTGACCGAGCCGTCGCCGTCGGCATCAAACGCGATGACGCTGCGCGGATCGTGCAGCGTGATTTTGTCCAGTCCAGTCTCTGCGGTTACATCGTGAAATCCCTTTCCGGCTTCATTTCGTAACAGCACGATGCGGCTCTCGCCGGAGAATGTTTCTCCGACGGCGGCAAGGTCGATCCAGCCATCGCTGTCGTAATCGAGCGCGGCGATTCCCCACGCGCGCATCCACCCGGGATCGGGAAGCGCCACACGCTTGAACGATTTGCCGCCAACGTTGCGCCAGAGTCCAAGCGTCGTCGGCGCCCAATGCGTGACGGCCACATCCATCTCGCCGTCTTTGTCGAAATCGAACGCCACCGCGCCCGCCGATGGCCCTTGTGTTTCCGCGCCCCACATCGCGGCCGGCTTGAATGTTCCTTCCCGTGGATTCATCAGCATGCTGGGCGTGGCGCTCCGGCCTGTGAGGAACAGATCGAGCGCACCGTTCCCCGCAAAATCACTGGCAATCGCGTTTGATGTGGACGCGTTGGCCGCGAGGCCAAGTGTGGCAGTGACGTCGGAAAAAGTTCCGTCGCCATTGTTGCGCCAAAGCATGTTGCCCGGCGGGGGGTCATTTTCGGGCCAGACGAAGGGCTGCGACGGTTTTGCGAGTGGAAAATCGTGAAAGCGGGTGACATAAAGATCGAGATCGCCGTCTCGATCGTAATCGACGAAGCAGATGCCCATCACCAGTCCGTCCGCGCGAATCCTCGAAGCGTCCGTGACATCCTTGAACGTGCCATTGCCTTCGTTGTGATAGAGGCGGATGCCGTTCGCACTGACGGCGAGGTCCGGATGACCATCGTCGTCGTAGTCGCCGACCGCGCAGCCCATTCCGGCGCCGTGCAAGTCGATTTTCGAAGCCTTTGTTACGTCGGCAAAACGCCCGTGCCCGAGATTATGAAACAGGGCCGCGTCTCCCGTGCCATCGGCATCGACAAGAAAAATATCCGGCCGGCCGTCGCCGTCGTAGTCGAAAACGCAGGCACCGCTGCCGAGAAAATCGGCCATCGTGTGGATTTTGGTCTCGGCTGAGGCATTCACGAACGGCTTCGCTGGTGGCAGGCTGCGCCCCGGAGCGCCACGGCCCACTGGCGAGGGCGCCGCGTGATGCATCGGGACCAGGCCCGCGCTTTGAGTGACGTCAGCAAAGCGGACAGCGATCGCTCCATCGGTGACATTCGGTGGAGGAATTTCGACGGCGAGCGAGTATGTCCCTTGTTCGCCATAGTTTTCGCCGAGAGGTTTGCTGAGGCCCAGGCTCGTCAGGTGAGTGTAGCGATCGAGATGTGTTTTCTGACCCTCACGATCGCCCTTTTTGGCGAGGGCGTCGGAGATGCCGTGCTCGGCCGTTGCGTTGAGCCGATCAAGACGAAGCGCTTCGCGAAACGCGGTGAGCGCGCGATCGTAGTCTTGCTGAACCGCATAGACTTGTCCGATTTCGCATTGCGTAGCCGCATCGCCGGGATCGAGCGCGGCTGCTTTCTGAAAGTCGCTGATCGCTGCGTCGGCATGATTTTGCGCGCGCTCCAGCAGTCCCAGGTTGAACCACGCGCGAGGGCTTTGCGCGTCGCGTCGGACGGAAATCGTGAAGATCTGACGGGCTTGTTCGTATTGCTTCATCGCGAGAAAAGCGATTCCGGTATTCAGGCAGCCTGCATCGGTATCGGGTGCCATGATGCACGCCGTTTGAAAACGCCCGGCGGCTTCCGGGAAATTGCGGGCGTCCATCAGCACGACGCCGAGATTGTTTGCGCGGATGCCTTCAACCGGCGCCGGCGAATTGCCGCTCGTTGATCGGTCGCTTGGAGAGGCTACTTCGGTCGCTGCAGGTTGTTTCGGTTTCGGCGAAGGCGCCGATTTTTGCTGTGTATTGTGCGCGCGCGTGGTTTGTGTTGCAGGCCAAGCAGCGATCGCGACTCCAAGGCACACAACCGCTCCGACCGTCACCAATCCCAGCTGCGATTTTGTGTCGTTCACGGCAAGGATTCTAGCGTTTTCGGCGACTCCGGCACAGCGCGCGATTGCTTGCCGCAAGGGCTGCATGGAAAATAAGACGGGAATGCGGAAGAACTCAATCCAGCCTCTGCAGGGCGGCGGCGAATCGCAACGCGTCGGCCTTGCTCGCGCACTTTCGAAGCTTGGATACTGCTCTCGTTCGCAAGCCGCTCGACTGATTCGCGCAGGACGCGTGCGGCTCAACGGCGCCATGCGGCGTGATCCGGAAACGCCGGTCCGGCTTGGCAGCGACCGGATCGAAGTCGATCAGGAGCGTGTTGGCGGCAAAAAGAAAATCTACCTGATGCTGAACAAACCGCGCGGGCTTGTTACGACGGCGTCCGATGAGAAGGGGCGCGATACGGTTTACTCCTGCCTGCCCAATCTATCGTGGGTTGCGCCCGTGGGGCGGCTCGACAAGGCGAGCGAAGGCTTGCTCTTGCTGACAAACGATTCCGAGTGGGCGGCGCGAATTGCCGATCCGGAAAGCCATCTGCCCAAGACCTATCACGTGCAGATTGGCGCGATCGCAGACGTTGCCATCACTGACAAACTGATGGAGGGTGTCTACGTGGCGAAGCACGGATTACTCCGCGCAACGAGCGCAGAAGTCATTCGACAAGGCGAGCGGAATAGCTGGCTATCGATCGTGCTGGACGAAGGCAAGAACCGGCAGATTCGGCGGATGCTTGATGCGCTCGGCATCGAAGTGCTTCGGCTGGTTCGTGTGGCGATCGGAGCCGTTGAGCTGGGCAAGTTGCCGAAGGGCGCCAGCCGTCCGCTGACACCCCAAGAGAAATCCACTTTGAACGTTCCCGTATCCGGAGAAAAGCCCTAGATTTTCCTGCGGCTGGCGGCGAATAAGAAATCTGCATCCACTCTTGACATGCCTGCACAATGTACTCTACATGGAAAAGTACACCACCGAGGAGACGATTGCGGGCCGATGTCGTTTCTGATCCTTGGGCAGAGCGGGACCCTCTTCAAAAAGCCCGCAATGATCCAGCTTGAGCAAGAAAAGATTAGGGGCCTGTTTGCCGGACGAAGAGTTATTCGTAACGAAGCGCCTCAATCGGATCGAGCGCTGAAGCTTTTCTCGCCGGATAGTAGCCGAACACAATTCCGATCCCTGCCGAAAAAGCAGCAGCCACAAAGATCGCGAGGAACGAGATCGCCGTGGGCCACTCCAGGGCGCGAGAGATGCCGAATGACGCGCCGATGCCAAAGGCGATACCGACAGCACCGCCGATCAAGCTCAGCGCGAGCGCTTCGATCAGGAACTGCGTTTGCACGTCGTGTTCGGTGGCGCCGATCGCCATGCGCACGCCGATTTCGCGCGTCCGCTCTGTGACCGAGACCAGCATGATGTTCATGATGCCGATGCCGCCAACGAGGAGCGAAACCGACGCGATGCTGCCCAGCATCAGTGTGAACGTCTCGCTGGTCTGTTCCTGCGCCTGCAGAATGTCCTCGGGATGGCGAATGTTGAAATCGTCCGGCTCGTCTGTGCGCAGATGGTGACGCTGACGGAGTAGGCGAGAGATGGCGTCCTCCGCGGAGGAAATATTCTCGGGCGCATCGACGGAGAAGTAAGCGTCGTCCAACCACGAAACGCCCCGCAATTTGTGCATCGCAACGGTGTAGGGAATCGCGATCAGATCGTCCTGGTCCTGACCGGTGCTGGATTGACCTTTGGTCTGGAGCACCCCGATCACCAGGCACGGAATCGTGCCCATGCGAATCGTCTCGCCGAGCGGGTCGCTGCCGCCAAAGAGCTGCTCCTGGACCGTGTGTCCGACTACGCAGACGTTCGACATCGAGTTGACGTCTTTCTCGGTGAAGTAGCTGCCAAACGCCACGTCCCACTTGCGAATTTCCAGATAGTCTTCTGAGACTCCGCGAAATCTCGTGGCCCAATTCTGGTTTTCGTAGACGACCTGCACGCTGCCATCCACGTTTGGCGACGCGGCGACGACATGCGGGATCAAGTCGCGGATCGCCCTGGAATCGTCCGCGGTCAGCGTTTTTGTGGCGCCGTTGCCCGTGCGCACGCCGCCCAGATTCCTTCCCCCCGCTTCGACCCAGATCATGTTCTCGCCGAGGCCCGCGAGCTGCTCACGAATCATGTTGGAGCCGCCTTCGCCGATGGCGACGGTACAGATCACTGCTCCAATACCGATCGTGATGCCAAGAATCGTCAGCGCGGAGCGTAGTTTATTGCGTCCGAGCGCACGAAAAGCGATTTGAAATGCCGTAGCAAATCTCATTTTTGCATGTCCCGGGCTGATGCTCGCTCACGACGGCGAAATCAGCGAAGCGGCTGGCGTTCCCGAGTCAGATAGAACTGGATCGAGGGCGTAATGATCAGCGAGAGGAACATCGAAATCAGAATTCCGCCGATCACCGCGATCGCAAGCGGTTGAAGCATCTGCGAGCCCGCGCCCCACGCGAGCGAGAGCGGCAGCATACCCGCGACGGCGGCCATGGCCGTCATTACGATCGGCCGCAACCGCCGGCGGCCCGCCTGGATCAACGCTTCTTCCGCCGAAAATCCCACCGAAACGAATTTCTGGTTCGCATCGAGCAGCAGGATGCCGTTTTTCGCCACGATTCCGATCACCATGATCAGCCCCATGAACGACGAAACGTTGAACGTCGTTCGCGTGATGAGCAGCGCCAGAAAAACTCCCGATGTAGAAAGCACAGCCGAAGAAAGAATCGCAAGCGGAGCTGAAAATGTCCTGAATTCGAAGAGCAAAACAAGAAAAATCAGTACCAGAGCGAGTAATAGGACCACGACAAGATCATGAAACGATTGTTGCTGTGCTGCGTACGTTCCGCCGTAATTGACACGGATTGAAGGGGGCATTTTCAGCCCCTGAATCGCTTTTTGAGCTGCCGCGACGCCCGAGCCGAGGTCCAAACCTTCCAGCCGCGCCGTGACTTCCACTTCGCGCTGCAAATTGTCGCGCAGAATTTCGGTCTGGCCGGGCAATTCGGTGATGGTTGCCAGGGAGCCGAGTGTTGCAGTTCCTCCGGCTGAATTCACCAGGACGGTGTTGCTCATCGCCTCAAGCGAAGCCCGATTCGCTTCAGGATAGCGGACGCGCAGGGTGTACGGCCTGTCGTTGACGATCACCGGCGTCTGCGCGGGCTCGCCATCGACGATGGCGCTCGCCGCCACGTCGATCTGGTCGGTCGTGAAGCCTGCTTTGGCCGCCGTGGCGGGATCGACGTTGAAGACGACGGCCGGACCGCTGGTGGTGTTCTCAATTCCGTCGGCGATGTCGACGACCGGATTGCTTCCGTTCACGGTGATTTTACCGAGGGCGTCCGCCACTTGGGGTGCCCATGTAGACAAAAGATTCGCGTCGGGACAGAACAACTTCACGACGATTGGCTGCGGGGCCAGAGTTGCGTCGCCGATCATGTCCTGCAGCACTTGAGTGAAATCAATGTCGAGCTCCGGCTCGCTTTTTGTCACTTCGGCGCGGACCTCACTGATGATGTCGTCGATGGCCCGGCTGCGCTGATCCTTGAGCTTGACTTCGATGTCGCCGGTGTCTGGCTCGGTCACCGCGGCGAGGCCCAGTTGCAGGCCAGTGCGGCGCGAAGTGCT
>DATMLZ010000102.1:0-20661 GCA_035569955.1 Candidatus Acidiferrum sp. | reverse complement strand
CGAACGGGACGACAACGACCTTTGGCTTCGGGGAATCTCAGCTACGCGCAACGGCGAAAAAGGGAATTCACCGATGGGCCGCCGTTATGCACTTTGGAATTGGGAGTGGGACAAAGTCCTCTACCATGGGGATTTTTTCGAGGTGAAGGCCGGACCGATCTTCGACGCGGGCGAGAGCAGCGACTCATCGGGCTACTTCGGATCGCGCGGGTGGCTATGGGATCCTGGAGTCGAGTGTAAAGTGCGCGTGCTCGATACGGTCGAGGTGGTTTTCAGTTATGGGCACGACACTCGGTCCGGCCAGAACACATTTTTCGGTGCCGCCCTGCCGTAAGCGGAAATCGTTCAAGGTCCGAAGCCGCGGTTCATGTCAAAAAGGGGGAAGTGCGGTAGCGCGTTGACCGGATCGGCGACAAACATCCGTGTTTGCCCAACAAGATCGCGCGCGCGTTGTTTTGCTGCGGAGCCGACATCGCGACGGCCGAGCGCCGGGGCAGTGTCGCCGGCGCGCACGACGCCGGGGGGCGGAATCATACCTTCCGCAATTAGAAGGCGATCTCCCTTGCGTGCGTCGAACAGCGTATTGAGCGAATCGTTCACATGGCGAATCTTTTCCTTGCCGAAGCGCGTCTCCCAGCGCCCCTCGATCTCAGACACCAGTCGCTGATAATTCTGTTGCGCCTCCCGGCCGAGCGGAGAAAGGCGCAACGATCTGCGCCGCGCCACCGTGTCGGATTCAACGATCACGAACGGTTTCAGCCGCCAGCCTATGTCGGTCATTTCCGGTGAGCCGCCGGTACGGCGCGGGATTTCCGCCAGTGGAACGGGCGTTTCGCTGAGCACCCTCAACACGTTTGCGCACAGCACCAGAGGCGCGAGCGATTGTGGCTCAAATTCGACGGCGAAAAGCGTCAGCAACTGCGAAAGCAGAATCGGCAGTGGCTCTCGCCGCGTGTTGTGGGATATTCGCGGCGGAAACGGCTCCTTCACCTCGCGAACGTCCGCGAGGCCGTACGGTAATTCAATGTCGATCTCGGAAACGACGGCACACAATGATTCGTTCAGGCGGTCGAGGGCGCTGTCGCCAAATCTTCCCCGCCAGCGCCGCGAGATTGTCGCGAACAGCGGTGGCCAGATTTGTACCGCTTTTTCTCCTTTCGCGGAAAGCCGAACCGACCATTTGGCTGTGATGCCGCGGCCGCTGCCCCAGCCGTGGCTCATTGCATTGCGAGCTGTCCCCGCGTGCGGTTGGAGCGCAACGAATCCCCACCGCTCCAGACACCCGAGTTGATGCTTGATGCGTTCCTGCGGCGCGAGCGCCAGGATCGTGAGTTCGCGAACGGAAATGCCGCTTGGAGGAATAAAGCGAATCAGATTCAACCAGATGACCAGCGACAGTCGCGCGCCTGCGTAGGCCGCGCCGCCCATCTCGCGCTCGAATTCGTTATCGAATTCAAGCGTATAGGCGACAAGAATCTGCGAGAGCAGGGCGGAAAGAGGGCGAACTGTTTCCGGAGCAGGGGTGGGAGGAGAGTTTTGGGCTGGCTTTGCCTTGCGCATACGCCTTTATCGCAGGATACAGCGCGATTTCAGCCGAATCGTTCGCCCGGAGCGAGCCGTGCGCCGTTGGCAAATTCCTGTGCGGTCACGCGCTTGCGTCCTTCGAGCTGCACGAATTCAAGAGCGAGCGTGTCGACACCGCACGAAACATGCACGCTTGATTTATCCGAATGAATCGTGCCTGGCGGCGCTGCGGCTGTGCCGTGTGGCTCGTGCAACCCGGTTCGTCCCCAGATCTGGCAATTCTTTCCACGGAATGAAGTGTACGTGCCCGGCCACGGCTGCAGTGCGCGAATGCGATTGTAGACTTGCGCCGCAGATTGGCGCCAGTCGATCAGGCCATCTTCTTTCTTCAAGGGGCGTGCAAGAGTCGCCTGCGAACTGTCTTGCGACTCGGGCGTGATATCGCCGCGTTCGAGCCGGCGCAGCGTTTCCAAAATGAGTGGCGCGGCGGCTTCGGCCAGGCGCACAGCGAGCTGCGGCGCTGTTTCATCCGGGCCAATCGACAATTCCGTACGAAGCAGCATTGCCCCTGTGTCAAGGCCCGCGTCGATTTGCATCGTGGTGAGCCCCGTGACGGTTTCGCCGTTGAGGATCGCCCAGTTGATCGGTGCAGCTCCGCGGTACTTTGGCAGCAGGGAACCGTGCACGTTGGTCCACCCCAGGCGCGGAATGGCAATCAGTCTTGCGGGAATGATCTGTCCGTACGCGATGATCACGACGCAATCAGGAGCAATGCTCTGGAAATATTCGAGCGATTCCGGTGTGCGGACTTTTTCCGGCTGAAAGATGCTCAGTCCCGCTTCGATCGCAGAGGCCTTCACCGGGGAGATCGAGACCTCCTGTCCCCGGCCACGCGGGCGATCCGGCTGCGTGACGACACCTTCGATTCGAATGTCTGGTTGAGCAATTAAATGTTTAAGGGCGGGAACAGCAAACGCCGGGGTGCCACAAAACACGATGCGCAGCGCCATGGCTAACCTACCACTTACCGTCTTTTTTCAGTTTACGGATTTTGCGCTTGATCAGGTCCCGCTTGAGCATACCGAGATGTGTGATGAACAGCGTGCCATGCAGATGGTCGATTTCGTGGCAAAAAGCGCGCGCGAGAAGGCCCTCTCCGCGCATCTCATATTCCTTGCCGCTCATGTCGTACGCGCGAATGGTCACATATTGCGGCCGCGCGACGTATCCGCGAAATCCGGGAAGAGAGAGGCAGCCCTCCTCTTCGCGCTGCTCGCCCTCGGCGTGAATGATTTCCGGATTCGCGCAGACGATTTTCGCTTCGGCATTCTTGCCGTTGGAAACGTCAATCACAGCGACGCGCAAACCGATACCGATCTGCGGGGCAGCCAGTCCCACGCCCTGCGCGGCATACATCGACTCGAACATATCGTCGGTGAGCTTTTGCAGCTCCTCGTCGAATTTTGTCACCGGCTTGGTCGGCGTCTCCAGTACGGGATCGCCGTATTTCACAATGGGATGGATCATCGCCGCTCTAGAAGCTGTCCAGTTGCTTCAGGTAGTTTTCGTAGTTCCGCTTCGTTTCGCCCAGGGAATCGCCGCCGAATTTTTCCAGAAACGCCCCGGCCAGTTCAAGAGCAACCATCGTTTCGCCCGCTACGCCGCCCGCCGGTACCACGCACACATCCGATCGCTCGTACGCGGCCTTCACCTCTTCTTTCGTGTTCATGTCCGCGGTGAGTAGCGGTTTGCGCAGCGTCGAAATCGGTTTCAGGTAGCCGCGCACGACGACGTCTTCGCCGTTGGTGATGCCGCCTTCGAGCCCGCCAGCGCGGTTTGAAGAACGCGCAAAACGCTTTCGCGTCGCGTCATAGCGGATCTCGTCCTGCACTTCGGAGCCGTAGCTCGCGGCATTTGCGATTCCCGTGCCGATCTCGACGGCCTTCACGGCCTGAATCGACATCACAGCGCGCGCAATTCTCGCATCGAGCTTTTCGTCCCACTGAACGTGCGTCCCGACGCCCGGCGGCAAGCCGCGCGCGACCACTTCAAACGTGCCGCCGACGGTATCGTTGGCGCGATGAACGCGGTCAACTTCGGCGACCATTTTGTCTTCGGTCTCTTTGTCCACGCAGCGAAGCGGCGATTCGAGATTTCGGCAAATGGCCACGATCTCATCCCAGGTAGCCTGTCGCTCCAGACGGACGTGGCCCACGGCGATCGAATGACTCCAGACATCTACGCCAAACTCGCGCAAGAAAAGCTTGGCGAGCGACCCGGCGCCAACGCGCGCCGCCGTTTCACGGGCCGATGCGCGCTCGAGAATATAACGTGCATCGTGGAAATTGAATTTCTGCGATCCCGGCAGGTCGGCGTGGCCCGGGCGCGGCGCGGTCAGCTTTTTCTTCAGGTCTTCAGCCCCTTCGCTGTCCTCGACGGGCAGAACCTTTTCCCAGTTTTTCCAGTCGCGATTCTCGATGCGCAGTGCGATGGGCGCGCCAATGGTTATTCCATGGCGAACACCAGCCAAAAACTCGGCCGTGTCCTTCTCGATTTTTTGGCGTCCGCCGCGGCCATAGCCGAGCTGGCGCCGGTGCAGTTCGCGCTGGACGAACTCCAGATCGACAGGAACTCCGGCGGGAAAGCCCGAAATCCATGCCACCAGCGCCTGCCCATGGGATTCGCCCGCCGTCACGAAACGCAGCATTACGGTTCACATCCGATCATCGTAGAGAAACCAGCAATTCTACCGGACGGTCTGCCGCCCGTAAAGTCCGCGTTCGCCTTGCTTTAGCCCGCGTTTCGAGAACGATGCCCGCTTGTTCCCTTGACGCTGTGCGCCACTGGCAGTTAGGCTTCCGAAGCGTGCCGATGAGCGTGACTACCGGCGCGCCCGAAGATGCCCGAGCTGCCTGAAGCGCCATCGCCCGCCTCCCGCCTGGGAGACGCCGTAAAACGCTCGATATTCACGCTGCAGGACTACGTTCTGCTTTCCTGGCAAGCCACACGCGACATTTTCACGCCACCTGTTTACTGGCCCGATGTGCTGAGCCAGATGGACCTGATCGGCGTCGGCTCGATTCCGATCATCATTGCAGCGTTCATGTCGATCGGCGGCGTGCTCGTGTTGAACACGGCCAATCAGCTCACGCGCTTTGGAATGGCGTCACTGACCGGTGACGGAGTTTCACTCGCACTTGTTCGCGAACTCGGTCCTACAATTACGGCGCTGCTGGTTGCCGGCCGCAATGCGTCCGGCATGGCGTCGGAACTCGGATCGATGGTGGTGACAGAGCAAGTCGACGCAATGCGCGCTCTCGGCACCGATCCGATTCGCAAGCTGATGGCTCCGCGAATTATAGCGACGGCGCTCGTAATGCCCCTGCTCGCCGCCGCGGGCGATTTCTTCGGTCTGATCGGCGGAAATTTGATGGCCTACCTGGTTCTGCGCCTGGATGCCGTGCAATTTTGGCATCGCGCCGTGGCGGCGCTGGATATAGGTGATCTGGTGCAGGGCATTGTGAAGCCTTTCATTTTTGCGCTGATCCTTTCCACGGTGGGCTGCTATCAAGGCTTGCGAGTACGCGGCGGAACAGAAGGCGTGGGCCGCGCTACGACGACGGCGTTTTTGTGGTCGGCGCTGGCCGTGCTGGTTTCAGACGCCTTCCTGTCGCGCTTCCTGCTTACTCTCTTTAAATAGCCAAATCCGTCTATAATTCCCTCATGGCTTCAGAATTCCGTCCCGGCAGGGGAATGGTTCTGGCCGATGCCGTACCGGGCGAGCCGCTGATTGTCTTCCAAAACGTGCGCCTCGGATTTGACCAGGGCGACGTACTGCAGGGGATTTCCTTCGAAGTTTCTCCCGGGGAGACGAAAGTGCTGCTCGGCGAGAGCGGCTCGGGAAAAACACTGATCATGAAGTTGGCCGCGGGCCTGATGCGGCCCGATTCGGGCCGTGTTTGGGTGATGGGCCGCGACGTGGGCGACATGCCCGAGAGCGAACTTCTCAATTTTCGCCGTCATCTCGGGTTCGTGTTTCAGGAAGGCGCGCTCTTTGACTCCATGACCGTGGCAAACAACGTCGCGTTCCGCTTGCGCGAAGAAAACGTGGCCGATGAACAGGTTGAATCGCAAGTCCGTGAAGCCTTGCGTTTCGTCGAAATGGAACCGGCCATCGACAAATTTCCAGCCGACCTTTCCGGCGGCATGCGGCGGCGCGTTTCGATCGCTCGCGCGCTGGTCGACCGGCCGGCGATCGTGCTCTACGATTCGCCGACCGCCGGTCTTGATCCGGTAACTTCGCAAACGATCATTACTTTGATTCTGCGCGGGCGCGACATTCAAGGAGTTACGTCGCTCCTAGCCACGCATCGCGTCCAAGACGCGTTTGGCCTTGCGAACTATCGCTTTGACGAGCAATCGAATCGGGTTGTGCCGCTCTCGGCGAACGGCGCGCGACATCCCCAGACCGTTTCGCCGACGAACGTACTCGTCCTGCGCGAAGGCAGCGTCTATTTCGAAGCTTCGGCGGAAGAATTCTTGAAAACTTCCGACGGCTATCTCAAACAGTTTCTCGCTTCAGCGGAATAGATTTTGAGCGTGACGAACGAGGAGGCATCGCAATGGCGCAACAAAAGCAGCTTTCCTGGACCGATCTTCGCGTGGGAATCTTCGTCCTGATCGGGCTTGTCTTGATGGCCGTGGCGATCTTCTATGTCACAGGCGGCAAATCCTTCAGCGCGAAGTATCGGCTGATTACGTACATGCCGGAGGTCAATGGGGTGCAGTCCGGGGCGCCGGTCGATTTGGATGGCCTCGTGGTGGGCAATGTCCGATCGGTGGGGTTCACACCGCATCCGCAGGACCGCGCCCACAATATGACGCTCGTGCTGCAGATCGATAAGAGATTTCAGCCGGAGATTCGGACCGACTCGTCGGCGAGCCTCGCAACGCAGGGGCTGCTCGGCGACCGCTACGTGACAATTTCTCGCGGCCTGACCGGAACGCCGATTCCCGACAATGGTGTCGTCAACACCGAAGAGACCAACGGCATGAACGAGGTGATCGCACAGAGCGGCGACCTGATGAAGTCGCTGAATGTACTCGCCGGGGATCTGCGCGAGACGATCGAGAACGTCAATAAAGGCAACGGCTCGCTGGGCAAGCTTATGAAGGACCCCACGCTTTATAACCATCTGGACGACACGATCGCCAAGGTCGACACTCTGGCGACGTCGATACAGCAGGGGCAGGGAAGCCTGGGGAAGCTCTTCGCATCCGACGATCTGTATAACAAAGCTAATGACACGATCACGAAAGTCGATGACGCGATGGGCGCGATTCATGATCAGAAGGGATCGCTTGGCAAACTTGTTTACGATCCGGCGCTTTACGATCACATTCGCGGCATTTCCGAGAACGGCGATACGTTGCTCGCGGATGCGCGAGCCGGCAAGGGAACTCTCGGCAAGTTCGTGACCGATGATTCGCTGTATACAAACGTGCGCGATGCTTCGGCCAGTTTGCGGGATGCGACCGCGAAGCTCAATTCAAATCAGGGCACCGCGGGAAAACTGTTCTCCGACCCTGCCCTTTACGACAATCTCACGACGGCAACCGGCGATTTGCACCTGATGATCAACGACTTCCGGCAAAATCCGAAGAAATTCCTGCACATCAAACTGGGTATTTTCTGACGCCGACGGGCGAATTTGGGGTTCACTGCGAACCTGTAGTGTGCGCCAACGCCCTCTCTTGAATTGCTTGAGCAGCGCGGAAGTCATGATCAGCAAAAACTGGCGCGGCACTCCTCAGGTTTCACAGAATGCCGCGCCAGGTTGTTGTTTAGTTGTCGCAGGACGCTTCAGCCGCGCGAATGTACTCGACGATCGACTCACTCCAACCGTCGATGTGTGTCCACGGACCGTAACCCACCCCGTTTTGCGCGCTTGCCACGTTCACCAGGTACCCGCGCCCACGCGGGCCAGGAACGCGGTCGTGCGACTGCTCGTCGGTGATCACGATGATGCGGTCGTACGGCTCCCGGATCTCCGCGAGCGCCTTCCCTAGGTAGGTCCCGCTGTGCGACTGGCTAGCATCAATTGCGTCGCGCAGCGCGAACCCACGCCGCGGAGGCACCGCAGCGAGTTCGTCCGAGAACGAGTAAACCAACGCCCGCTCGCAGATTTCGCGGACCAGAATGGCAAGCCCGTAAGCCGCGTCGGTGCGAAGCATCTCGCTCTGGCGCGACAAAACGTAGTTCATGCTCCCGGAAACGTCCACCAGAAGCGCCGTCCGTCCGGGAAGCTTCGGCTGTCCGGCGAGCGAGGAAAACATCGCCCGCTCGAGCGGCTCTTCCCACTGCGGAGCGTGACGCGCAGCCGCGAGAAAGCGGAACGGCAGGACGCGCGAAGTTTCCATCGACTCGAGCGCTCGGATAACAAGCGCCTCCGCCACTCCGGCCTGCTTCATGTTGCGCAGGTTGCGAAGGAGCGCGAGCGCCCCGAGCTTGCGTTCGTGAAGAAGACGCTCCCAGACATCGCGCTTCTCCGCAACCGAGGCCCCGACCGAGGACAGCGCTACCTCCCACGTGTCCGGAGATTCGAGCTGCCCTTCGATGAGGCGCTTCCAAAGAGCGGACTGTTCGGTATCACGCGGCTTCGCATGGCAGAGGAACAGAACGTCGCGCAGACGAACCGGCCCCGAACGGTCGTACTTTGCAAGCTGGTATTCGTCGAACTTCCCGAAGGCCTGCGCGAGCCCTTTTTTCACCTGCGCCGAAAGAGGAGACTTTCCATCCTTCCAGTAGATCGCGAGGAATTCCGCGAGCTCATCTGCACGCTGGATCACCTGTGCGAGCGTGTGCGATACAAGCGCGCGATGCTCCTTCTGGCGCGCCATTTCGCGCACGACCAGAAGCGGAGCGTGCCGCAGCTTCATCGCCGTACGCGCTTCTGCGGCCAGCGACGCCACAGCCTCCGGTTTCACCTTGGGCACGAGCGCCGCGATGCGTCCGGCGATCTCGAGTCCGTCCTCATAGAACTGGCTCTCCCACAACAGGCAGGCCAACACGGAGCGCCGCAATTGAAGTTCCGGCGAGGCGGTTTTTGCCGGCCCCCCTTCGTGTGTTTTGGGTCCCCGTGGAATTTGCAAAACATTCAAACGTGCCATTGCAGCCCTCCTTTATCCCTTCAACTGATTCAATCGCCGGGGAATCACCGGCCACGGTTGGGGTTGCCCCCCGGTTGCTCTGCCGCTGAGCTACGCCCTCCGCCGATGAAGCGGAATGCGACGGGACTCGAACCCGCGACCCACCGATCCCGAAGTAACCGTGGTCTT
The DNA here is from genome assembly GCA_035569955.1 of Candidatus Acidiferrum sp. Taxonomy (GTDB): domain Bacteria; phylum Acidobacteriota; class Terriglobia; order Acidiferrales; family UBA7541; genus Palsa-295. The sequence goes on along the minus strand of DATMLZ010000102.1, from coordinate 11,799 downwards.
CGCCACCGGCGAAGCTTTGTTGCTGTGATCGTTCACCGGGGAACAAGCGGCCGCGCTTACGGCTTGCGCCGTTTTTGAGCTTATCCCGATCGCTCGGGAGCAGGGCTCGAACCTGCTCGCCCGCTTCCGCGGGAGCTCTACCGAAGTAAGCGCTTCCTACGCCACCGGCAAAATCTCAATCAATCCTCATTCTCGACGATCAGTTCTATGCTCCCGGCCTCTTTCGACTTCTCCGTAGATCGGCCGAAGCCGGTCAATTCCTTGCTGCGGTCCGGCGAAACGATCCAGGCCAACTGCTCCATCTGGAACATGTTCGGACGAGTCTTGTCGTGACAGGCCGTGCACTCGCGCACGCGAAATTTGACGCGGGTCACCGGCTCGGTCCAGCGGCACATTACGACTTCTTCGCCGACCCGATATCCCAGACGGATGAAAGCGTAGCTGCACGTTTCGCACAAAGCCGGCCCATCTAACGGCGTGCCGTTTTTCACGTAGACGCCCATTGGTTTTTTCTCCTTCCCAGCAAGCTACTCTTGCTTCAATTCCCGCGCGGTATGCTTCATGCTTCGCGTTTCAAAAACGGTTCGCCGGGGAACAAGCGTCCACGGTTGGGCCCGGGCCTGGTCTCGACAGGTTCGGTGCGCTTCGAGGCTACGCTTCCGTCCCCATCGTCCTGTTTCCCGGTGGGGTTACCAAACCCCTGCCCCATTGGAGGCGGGAAGTAACCGTCGACTCCGCCACCGGCGAAATCCAGAAGTTCTCCGCGTAACACAATTCCATTTCCGCCGTCTTCTGCTTCGCACCTTGCAGCGGGCACACGTGCAGAATTTTCGTCCGCCCAAATTTCAAAATTTTGAGCCAGGGAAAATCAGGCACGGGTCATTTCATTTCGCTTTCGCGAAATTTCTTCTTTACCAGAGAAGTAACCGTGTCTCGCACCACTGGCCGATTTAATCGGGGGAACAACCGCGTGCGGTTGTGTCGTGTGTCAAGCGAAGTATCCGCAAGCTACGCCACCCGATTCAATCAAAGTGTTTATAAACTACTGAGTGGAAAAGAGTTGGCTAATACGAGGGACTGACGAAAGTTCGGTTGCAGTCCCGGCGCAGCCAACTTCCGGCCCGCCATGGCAGCGAATTGTGAAGTCGTGTCTGCACTCCGAATTTCCTCCAGATTTTGCGAGTGTAGAGAAATCGGTAAATCAATGCAACAGGAAAAATGCGAGCTGCAAAAAATCGCATCCGAACGGCGCGCCGCCCCACGCGAATTGCAATTAGCCAAATTGTGTCAAACCAAAAACTGTTCCAGTTGTGCGCAACGAAACCCCAATCGATCTGTTGGGTCGCCGCGCAAGAAGGTTCCCTCTAAAGGCGGCGTGAAATACCACAGCGCGAGCCGCGCGAGATCTAATCGCAGCGCCGCGGCCCTCCAAGCGGCACGGGCGTCTTTGCTGTTTCTATCTACGTCGATCTGAATTTGTCTGTGGCAAAGATTCTATGGGTTCGAGTTCCGTATCTCTTGCGATTTCCAAGAATTTTCAACCGCGCCGGTTTCGGCTGGTTTTATTTGCTGCGATCAACAGAGCGCCGGGCGGCAAACGCGAAAATTACGACATGGGCGCGAGCACAACGAACCCTTGTCTTCAGATGAGTGCGGGACGAAAAGACGAAGCCACCAGTCACCAATCACGATTTCCAATCGAAGGTTGTCCGATGAGAAAGCTCCGCAATCCCAATCAAATTATCAGATAGGTTTTCTCGTCGAGAGTGAATCAAGTTGCGGGATGGTGAGATTATTCTTCGCCCGACGGCGACAATTCTGTGGCAAGTTGCTTCACACGGCGCAGGTCGAGCTTCCCGGTGCCCAGCAACGGCAGCTCGTCAATATAGAAAAACTGGTTCGCGCGCGGTGTCCAAAGGTTTGGCAGGCCGGCTGACGGCAGTTTTTCGAGCGCCTGCGCCAATTCTTCTGGATTCAGTGTGTGCAGCACGACGAGACGTTCGCCTTTTTTGCCGTCGGGCACGCCGGTGACGACCAATCGCTGTTCGGTCGCGTCGATGGCATCGTGGAGAGTTTCTTCGACTTTGATGTGCGGTACCATTTCGCCGCCGATCTTGCTGAAGCGACTCAGCCGGTCGGTAATCGTGAGAAAACCGTCCTCATCCTCGGCGGCGATGTCGCCCGTCGTGTACCAGCCGTCGTGCAGAACTTCCGCCGTCTTCTCCGGTTTTCCGAGATAGCCTTGCATTAGATTCGGCCCAGCGACAAGGAGCAATCCCGGCGAATCGGCGGGGAGCTCGGCTCCGGTTTCCGGATCGACGATGCGCACGCTGACACCCGGCAAAGGATGGCCGATACGCCCGCGTTTTGCGCCAACCTGGTGAAACCCGGCGGCGCGATAGTCACGCGTGTTGACGGCAACGACTGGCGAACATTCCGTGCAGCCGTAGCCTTCGAGCGGACGCAAACCAAAACGGTCCGCGAAAGCCTGCGCAAGGCGCTCCGGCAATTTTTCCGCGCCGACCACAACGTTTCGCAAGCTGCCGAAATCTTCCGGCGAGCAGCGCCGCGTATATTTTTCCAGAAACGTCGGTGTGGCCAGCAAGAAGGTGACGCCGTATTCGCGTACGAGTTCGCTGATTGCCGCCAGATCGATCGGGCTGGGATGATAGGCGACACCCGCGCCGAAGACCGCCGGCAGCCACAGCGTAACCGTGAAACCGAAAGAATGAAAAAACGGCAGCACGCCGAGGATGCGGTCGTGCTCGGAGAACATGAAGGTTTGTCCGGACTGCTCAATATTGGACGCGACGTTGTAGTGCGAAAGGACAACGCCTTTCGGTTCGCCGGTACTGCCACTGGAAAAAATCACCGTCGCGGTGTCATCGAGCGACTTCTTCCCGCCGGCGATTGCGCGCTCGATCATGCCCCCCGGCAAAAACCACAGCAGCAGCGCGATAAATTTCTCGCCGAAACGGGAATTCGCGGCGGCTTCTTCGATCAGGATCGTTTTCCCGGGGACGTGCAGTGGAATCTTTTCGAGCAGGAGCTTTGTGGTGATGACGGTTTCGATCTTGCACTGTGCGGTGCACGAAGCGAGCGCCTCGTCGGAAATCGTATAGTTCAAGTTGACAGGAATTTTGCCTGCGAGCATCGCCGCGTAGTTCACGAGCGCGCCGGGTACGGAAGGCGGCAGCAAAATCCCAACCATCTGCTGACCTTCCCACAGTTTTCGCAGTCGGCGCGCCAGAAAGATCGTGCTCAAAAGCGCGCCGCCCCATTTCAGCAGGGGGCGCCGCTTGTCGCCCATCGCGAAAAGAAAGGCGTGCCGGTGCGCGGTTCGAATCAGCGAACGGTGCAGAGTATGCATCCGCGCCCGGCGATAAGAAAATGCCACGGTTTGCAACCGTTGTACGGCTTTGCGAACCTTAAACGGCTCGGAGTCCGCAGGCATCTGCTTGCCGAAGCTGACGGTGACCGGGTAGCGAAGCGCGCGCGGAAACTTCCAAAGGAATTTCCCGCCCTCAAAGCTGAAGATGCTGCCCCAGACGCCGTCCAGATTCACGGGAATGACCGGCGCATCTACATTTTTCATGATGCGTTCCATGCCGCGCTGAAAGGGAAGCATCTGTCCGATGCGCGTGATCTGTCCCTCGGCAAAAATGCAGACCAGCTCACCGGATCGGATTGCGTTCGAGGCTTCGCGAAGTGATTGGAGCATTTCGCGCGGCCGCAACTGCGAAGAAATCGGAATCGCGCGAATGATCTTCGCGAACGGTTTAATGAACGGAAGCTCGTAGATGTCTTTGAAGATGAGAAAGCGGATGGCGCGGTCTGTCGAAGCGATCAGGAAGAGCGCGTCAACGAACGACATGTGATTCGCCACGAGCAGCGCCCCGCCCGTTTGCGGAATATTTTCGCGGCCCACGACGCGCAACCGGTAGACGGTGTGCGTCGCCGTCCAGAGAATCAGTCGTACCATCGAATCGGGCAGCAGATAGATGGAATAGCCCGTTGTGAGCAGCGTGAGGATTGCGCCATCGAGGAAAATCGCCGTCGGCGACTGATGCAGCCAACGCGTGAAGACATAGAACGCGGCTGAAGACAAGGCAATGCCGATCCACGAGACGAGATTCGCGGCGGCAATGACCCCGCCCTTTTCTTCGGGGCGCGGCCGGTGCTGAATCAAAGCGCTCACCGGTACAGCGAACAGACCTCCAAAGATACCGAGCAGCGAGAGTTGCAGCGCCGCGATCCAGAGCCCCCCGGCGTGAAAATAGAGCATCCCGCCAAAAATCGTCATGCCCACCGCGCCGAGAGGGATCAGCCCATACTCGATTTTCCCGCCGGAAAGATACCCGGCCAGCACGCTGCCAACGCCGATGCCGATCGCGATGGCCGCTTGCAGATAGACGGTGTGCCACTCATCAACGTGCAGCACACCGTGTCCATAAAAGATGATCGTGAACTGGAGCAAAGCGGCGAGAAAAAACAGATACGTGTTGCCGAGCACCGCCCAGCGGAGGACGGGGTCGGCGCGCATCAGTTTCCATTGATCGGCGAAATCACCGAAGGGATTTTTACGGAAAACCTTTTGCGGATTTGCGGCGGGCACGCGCGAAATGCCCAAGCTGGTGAACAATCCCGCGACCGAGCAGCCGAGAAGGATGAACCCCGCATACACCGCGTGCGTCGAGTATTCTTCCGCGAGAAAACCGGCGGCGGCCGTCCCTCCAATAGACGCGAGAAAGGTCCCGAACTCGATCATGCCGTTGCCCCATGAGAGCCGATTTTCCGGCAGCAACTCGGGAAGAAGGCCGTATTTCGAAGGGCCGAAGATTGCGTCTTCCGTGCTGATCAAGAAAACGCCGACGCATTCGAGCGGCAAGCTGCGCATCGCGAGCGCGATGATGAAGAAAGCCATCACGCCGAGTTCCAGAAATTTGGTTGCGATGGTGACGTCGCGCTTGCTGTATTTGTCCGCTAGATAGCCTCCGGCGAGCGAGAAGAAAATGAAGGGTAGGGCGAAAAGAACGCCAATCAACGACGCAAGAGAATCCTGCTGATCCTGTGGGAGATTCATCGCGACGGCCAGGTAGATGACGAGGAATTTCAGGCCGTTGTCATTGAAGCCCGATTGAAACTGCGTGACGATCAGGCTCCAGAAACCGCGCTGCCAGTTCGGGGGAGGTCCGGACTCAGGCCGCCTGGCGTGCGGCAGGCTTGGATGGTCGGAGGAAGGATCGGGCGTTTCGTTCGGCGCAGACTCTGTTTGTGCGGCGTCGCTCATGGTCATCGAGTTCGCGAGAAGGGAAGTATCCCGCCGCGCGAAAGCGGCTACGAGGCGAGTCTAACCCAGTTCGAGCGAGTTTGCGCCGGGAGCTGCGAGTGCGGTCACGAACACCGAACCTCACCGGCGAATCGAAAAGCGCGAAGGGGCTGCTTAATCGAATTGTCTCGCGAGGTAGGACCAGGGGCGCGCCTTCTCGAGAGCTGATGCTCAATCTGCAAGAAAAATTTCGGACTCCGGCCTTTCCACGGCACGCACAACGGAGTTGATCGAGCTTTTCATCGCGGAAATCAATATCCGGCTGAGCCACCTGCCGGCTACGGCAAGTATTACCGGATCGCTTCGAACGACACGGGGGTCCGAATTGCGCTGCTTACTGAATGGGGGGCCGCTGGAGGTGCCATTGTGTGTGTTGCTGGAGCAGGTGCGCCGCATCGATCACGGCGCGGTCGTTGCGAACGCGCGCGAGAAATTGAATGCCAATCGGTAGTTTCGCCGCCGTGAAACCGCAAGGCACACTGATCGCGGGCAAGCCGCAAAGATTGCCGATGCCGCCAAGAGGATCGGCGAAGCTCAGTTCGGTTTCAAGATTCGTGTCGATCGTGGTCGCCGGCACGGGCAAAGACGGCGCGGCGATCACATCAAAATCGTCAAACAGTTTGTCGATACGCTCCTGGAAGACTCCGCGAATCTGCAGCGCCCGCATGTAGTCAGAAGCCGAAATCTGCATGTTGATGTATCCGCCGATGCGCCCGAGAGGATCGGTCAGCTCGATCGCGCGGCCGGTCTCGATCAATTTCCGGAACGCTGCTGCCCCTTCAACCGAAACGATCGTCCCGGCGGCCGCTTCGCAAGGAGTATTCTCGGGCAGCTTCGCATCGGTCAGTTTTGCGCCATTACGTTCGAGTGTTTCCGCCGCGGTGCGCGCGGCTTGGGCAATTTCCGGCGTCGGTTTTTCCCAAGCGTTCGTCAGCCAGCCGATTCGCAGAGCCGGCGGCACGGCCTGCGCGTGTCCGTTCGTGCGGGGGGTGGAATACGAAAACGCAGCTTCCATTTCCGGCAGGGAGCTTCGATCGAGCGGATCGTGCCCGGCAATCGTTTCCAGAATGAGCCCGCAATCGTCGGCGCAACGCGCGAGTGGGCCGATTTTGTCCAACGAATACGCTAGCGCCATCGCGCCAAAGCGGCTCACGCGTCCGAAAGTCGGACGCAAGCCGGAGACACCACAAAAAGCCGATGGGCATACAATCGAACCCCACGTCTCTGTACCAATCGCGAACGCGGCGAGCCCGGCCGCTGTGATCGCGCCTGATCCACTTGAGGAGCCGCAGGTCCAGCAATTCGTATTCCATGGATTTCGCGCCGCGCCAGTGATCGAGGCCGATGCGAAGCGATAATTCATGCCGCCCGCAAGCTCGATCATCGCCGCTTTGCCGATGAGGACGGCTCCGGCCCGATCGAGCCGGTCGATTACCGTCGCATTGAAATCGAACGCCTGATCGCGATACGGACGTGCGCCCCACGTGGTTTTGTAGCCCTTCACTGCCAGCAGATCTTTCGCCGCGTAGGGAATTCCGTGCAGCGGTCCGCGATATTTTCCCGCGGCAATTTCCGCTTCGGCGGCACGCGCTTGCCTCAATGCCAAATCGCGAGTGATCGTGACGTAGGCTTGCAACTGCAAATCGAGCCGTTCGCTGCGCGCCAGATAGCTTTCAGTGAGTTCGACGGGTGAGAGTTGCCTGGTGCGAATGCGGTCGCCGAGTTCGCGGACGCTTAGATAGAGAACGTCATCGCCTACCATGTGCCGTGCTCCGTCACTTTTTGCCGCCCTTCGGAGCAGGTGGCGCCGGAGGTGTCGCTTCGGGGTAGAGGTGGAGCACATTGCCCGGCTGATCGGCGTTATCGAGCGCAAAAGCTCGCAGCGTTTCGAGCGGCTTTTGGGCTTCGGTGAGCAGCCGGCGGATTTCGAGTTTTTCAGGATCGCTGAGAAGCTGGCTGTATTGCTGCAAAACGGCACGGACTTTCGAATCGACTTCTTCCTGGCTTGCGGAGGAGAGTGCGGGCTGTTGCGCGGGCGTTTGTGCGGATGCTTCAGGCAGCAATGCCGCGGTCAGAACCGCGGCAGATGCAGCCGCTATCGCTCCGCCGCGTGCAAATTCGCGGCGGGAAATAGGACGGCTCGGCTTTTCGTGCTTCTTCACAGATACTCCGCTGTTTCGCGAACTGAGGAAAGGCGCGAAACGGAGCGTACTTCACGCGGCCCGATCAGGTCAACGCCTCTCCTAGAGCGGTCAACGTACTTGCCTTTTTGAAGACACGGTCCAAGAAGCCCTTCTTGGCCTTTCTCATGCGGCGATATGATCGGCGAGTCGGCGCGTGCCGTCCAGCCGGTCGCTCCGCGGAACATTTTCATGGGCCTTGGGTTTTAGGAAGTCGAGTAAATCACACGTGCCGCCCGCACGACTACCGGGCATGGAGGAAGCTCTCATGAAGAATTGGTTTCTCAGCGCATGCGTTTTGACGGCGATGGTTCTCGCACTCAGCATCGCGACGGCAGTTCCTTCTGCAGTTGCCGCTCCCAATCCGCAACCGGCCGCCGCCGCTGCGCCGGCTCCTGAACCGCATCCCGAGATTCGAGCAGCGATGAACTCGCTCGAGCGCGCCAAGTCGCATTTGCAGCAAGCCGCTCACGACTTTGGCGGTCACCGCGTCGACGCGATCAAGGCGATCGACGAAGCCCACCATCAGCTCGAGATCTGCCTGCAATACGACAAATAGCCTTAACCTCTTGGCCCAGCCAGCGGCGTCCGACCTCGCAGCGGCGCCGCCGGCTGGGCTTTTTCATGTCCGCGGACACCTGGGTTGCGCAGGGATCGCGCGCAAAGTTCAACCTCGCAATTCCCTACGTGCCTGAGTTTTCCGCTTAGTGATGGACCGCTTTTGGGGGAATCTTGGAAACGTCCTTCACGATCTTCGCTGCGATTCCTTCGCTCACGTCGCACGAGGAGTCATTCATGCGGCATTCGGCGATAGTGAGTCCACAGCCGCACGTGCAGTTCTGGGAGTTCATTCGCTTGAGGGCTTCGCGCTTTTGCTCTGGGCCAAGACCCGCGAAATCCACGCCGGGCAGTTCGGTAGCGCGCGCAGCGTTTGTGAGGAAAATCTGACCTGTGTCGCTGAAAGTTTCCACCGTCGCGTTAACCGGCATACTGAGCAGCGAGCGGATTTCGTTCTCGAAATCTTCGGTCGAATAGAGGCCGGTATGCTTTTGCACGACGCGCGCGCTCATGTTCAATACGAACGTCGTCGGCAGCGCGGCGACCCCGCCATATTCGTCCACCAGTTCCGGACTCGCGATTACGACCGGATAGTTGATGTGCAGTTCTGAGGCGACGTCTTTCACGTGCTGGATCTCTTGCGGTGTGTCCGCGTCGTCCATCGAGATACCCACGACCTGTAAGCGATCCTTGTAGCGCGCCTGCAGATCGACGAGCTCGGGAATTTCCAGCCGGCAGGGCGGGCACCACGTGGCCCAAAAACTCAGCAGCACAACTTTGCCTGGAAATTGAGACGTGGAAACCGGCGTGCCCATCAGGTCCTTCACCTCGAAGGGCGGCGTTGGCGAAGGATCGCTCGCGAATTTGATCACCGCGGGAGGATCGGCTGAATTGGGCGCGGCTTTTGCACCGCCGGCGTCGGCGTGCACCGGTGCCGCCGAACGATGAATGCGTGTCGCGGCGATGGCGATGCCGATCGCAAAAATGGCCATGAGGCCGGCAAACGCAAAAATAATCGACGACTTGCGCATCGAGATGCCGTTTCCTTCCCCCGTACAGCCCATTATGCGGCAGAGCGTCCGCAGAGACAATGCGAGGCGAACAAAAGGCTAGAAATAGCCATGCGAGCCTGTCGCAGGATCAATCACAAGGACCGCGGAGTCGGTCGGGTCGTTCCCAGCTGCCTCTGGGAGGGAAGCAAGGACGACAACCAACAAAATCGGGGCGAACTCACTGGGTGACAACCGGAGCAGCCCGGACTTCTCGCGGACATATCCCAGGACTACTCCACCAGGAAGGCGTGAGCGAGCTTTCGCACCCAGGCGTGAAACGGGAACCGGTGTTTTTCTGGCAGCGCGGGCCGGCGGTGTAAGTGATAAAATTCGCCTTCCGCATGGGCACTCCGGCTGAGAAACAAGATTCGTCAAAGATGCGCGCGATGTTTGGTGAAATCGCGCCGCGATACGATTTCGTCACCCGCATTTTCTCTTACGGCATGGACGGACGCTGGAAGCGCGCCGGCGTGGAAGAAGTCTCGCTTCCGGAAAACGCCGTTGTGCTCGATCTTGCGGCCGGCACCGGTGATTTTTCTCAGCTTGTGATGGAGCGAAAACCGAAGTCGCGCGCGGTCGCTGTTGATCTCACCGAACCGATGCTTCGCGTGGCACGCGAACGCGGCGTTCGGGAAGCGGTCTGCGGCGATGCAGGTGCCCTGCCGTTCGCCGATGCTTCGTTTGATTGCGTGTTTGTCGGGTATGGCCTGCGCAACTTCCCAAATCTGGCGGGGGCGCTCCGCGAGATCGAGCGCGTCACGCGCCCCGGGGGACGCATCGTCAGCCTTGATTTTTTCCTTCCGGCGAATCCGATTTTCCGCCGCGGCTACCTCACCTATCTCTTCGCGCAAGGCGCGCTTTGGGGATTGCTGTTGCACGGGCGTCCGCGCGCGTACACCTACATTCCCGATTCGTTAAAAAGCTTCATTTCGATCGACAGGTTTTCCGTCCTGCTCTCAGAAAACGGCTATGAGAGGATCAAAGCCCGATCGTTCATTCTCGGGGGGATCGGTCTGCACTCGGCGATCAAGAGTGCGTCGAGCGATTCCGGAGCTAGAGACGCGGCGACATAGCAAGGTGCATTCTTGAACGCGCCGCGGAAGCGCCGACGCTTAGCGTGCGGTCGATTTCGCGCCGCTGGGCGACGCAAGCGGAGCTCCGACGCGCCAAATGTCCAGCACGCCCGGATTGTTCGGCTGATTCGCGTTGCCTTCGGGAAGCGCGATCCCTCCATCGATCGCGATCGGACTGTTCCAGTGGCCCGTGCCGGTTTCGAGTGTTGTTGTCAGCTTGCCCGAGGCCGGATCGTAAACATTCAGACCGCCCTTCGGGTTGTAGATAAAAAGCAGCCCGCCGGCGACAACCGGACTTGTGCCGGGCGTTGAGTTATTCCACTTCGCCACCAACTTGCCGCCCTCGAACGTCCAGGCCGACGTGCCGTTGCCATCGGCAGCGAAAATCCATTCTTCCGATCCGTGATGCCAGACAGCGGGCTCGCTCAGCAAACGTCCGCTTCCCGGCGTTTGCACAACTTGGAGTTCATTTCCCGCGTGCGGCGAAGCGCCGGCAATCGCCTTCACACTGAGCAACCGAATCGTGCCGTCTTTGCCGCCTTGCGCGATCATTCCGTCGCCCAACAAGAAAGGTGATGTTGAGCCAACGTCGGCATCCCTCGCGTCGAGCTCGGCATTGTTTTCCGGCGTGTAGTTACCAATCATTTCGGTAGCGTCAGGATTGAGCTCGATCGTCGCGTCCGCCCAATTCGTTTTGCCGTCGTAGGTGCCGTTGCCCGTCGCGACGAAAAGATTCCCCGTCGCAGGATCGATCACGGCCCCAGGCCGCCCCCAAATCGCGGAGCGCTGTCCACTGCAACTGGTCGGATCGAGCAAGCCGCTGCGATCGCTGCAGAGCGAATTCCACACGTGAAGCAGCTTGCCGCTGGCCGCGTCCAGAATCGCCACGTGGCCCTGATACGGGGGGCGGTCGCCGATATAGCCGCCCGTGACGGCGATCACGCGTCCGCGAAAAACTTTCAGCGCCGAGTCTATCTTCTCGCGCTCGGGCAATAGCGTAACCGACGTTGTCCACACCACGCTGCCGTCAGTGATCGCCAGCTTTTGCACCGTGCCATCGGGCGCGGCCGCGTAGATATGTTTACGATCGGGATCGGCAACTGGAATCGAGTTCGTAATCTGCCGCGTTCCGCTCCACGTGTCGATTTTCGCAGGCGTGAATTCCCAAAGGATCGTTCCTTGACTGGCGTCGATCGCGATCGTTTTGCCGTACGTCGTAGTCGCGAAAAAGACGTCGTGGGCGGCACCCTTTACCGTCACGCTGTGGAGATAAATCACGGAGCTGTCGACGATCCCGTCGAGAGGAACCTGCACGCGCGCGAGCGAGGTGACGTTCGCCGCATTGATGCCGGTTGGGGCCGTCGAAGAGCTCGAACTGGAAACGTCAAAGCCGAATTGCGGCCAGTCCTTCGAAGAATCCTGCGCCATCGCTACCGATGTCGCCAAGATCGCCCCGAGAAAAAGCGTCGGCAACGCGCGCCGCACTAAAATTCCACCACTCATTTTAAACGCGGTCATCCACCACCTCCCTGGCTCCAGCATAAACCCCGAGTGGCGAAGTTCAAGATCAAAAGCCGTTCACATCAGATGCTTGCCGCTCGCGCAAG
>DATMLZ010000101.1:0-16176 GCA_035569955.1 Candidatus Acidiferrum sp. | reverse complement strand
GCGTAACGCAGCACGCGCTCTTTGGCCACCTCCGCACCGCCCAGAGCGAAACCGAGAGCCAGACCGGCCACAATCGCCGCGGCGCTGCTGCCCAATCCTCCCGCCACGGGAATATCGTTCTGCACAGCCACACGCACGAGCGGCAACTTCAGGCCTTCGCGCTCGGCCGCATAGCGCATCGCCTTGAAGATCAAATTCTCATCCGGACTGCTGGGCAGGCCGGCCGTTCCAGCCGCGCCTCGGCTGCGGGCTTTGGCGCGTGATCCGGGCTTTTTGAGCACTGTCGCTCGTACGCTGAGATATAGCTCCAAAGCCAGTCCGAGACAGTCGAAGCCTGCGCCGAGGTTCGCGGTCGACGCCGGCACTCGCACTTCAAACGAATTTTCGCGCGCAGGGCTCATCGTTCGTGGTTGGGATAGTAAAGCACCCTTACCGGGGCAAAACTAAATTTTTCTGTGAATTCTAGCGGCGCTTGTCCAGATTTTCGAGGAGAGCAGCCTTGGTCGCGGCCACGCGCTGTGGGACGTTTGCAAACGTGCCGGCAATTTTCACGGGTGTGCTCCCGTCGCCGGCATCGAGCGCCAGCGTCCCGCGATGATAGTGGCTTACGTAATCGGGATCCTTCAACACGTGCCCGGTCAGCACGGCGATCACATTCTCATCGCGCCGGATGTGCCCGGCGGCAACCAGCCGGCGGATTCCCGCCACTGTCGTCGCTGAGGCCGGTTCGCAACCGACTCCATCCCGCCCAATCATCGCCTTCGCGTCGGCAATTTCCTGTTCGCTTACGGCGATAATCTGTCCGTTAGAACGAAGCACTGCGCGCAAACTCTTGCGCCAGGAAACCGGCGCGCCAATCTTAATCGCTGTGGCCAGTGTTTTGGGGTGCTCGACCGCCTTGAGCGCGGTCTCAGGCAAACGTGATGCGTCCGCGGAGCTCTTCAAATCAAGGCTCGCGAAAAGCGTTGCGAGAGGCGCAGTTCCTTCGGCCTGGACGATATTTAGCTTCGGCAGGCGGTCGATCAACCCGATCGCCAGCATTTCTTCAAACCCTTTGCCGAGCGCGGAGCTGTTGCCCATATTCCCGCCAGGAACCACAACCTGGTCGGGCACGCGCCATTCGCACTGCGCCATCATTTCAAACGCAACGGTCTTTTGCCCCTCGATTCGAAACGGATTGATCGAATTGGCGACGTAGATCGAAGGCTCGTCGCCCAATTCCTGAATCAACCGCATGCAGTCGTCGAAATTTCCCTCGAGCTCGAAGACCGCTGCGCCGTAATCCATGCTCTGGGCAAGTTTCGAGGCCGTGATCTGCCCGCGCGGCAATAAAATCGCCGCCTGCAAACCAGCCCGCGCCGCATAAGCCGCAAGGCTCGCTGCTGTATTGCCAGTGCTCGCACAGACGACCGTCCTGGCACCAAGCGTCACCGCCTGCGTGACTGCTGCTGTCATTCCTGTGTCTTTGAACGATCCGGTGGGATTGCAGCCCTGATGTTTCAAGCGAAGCGCCGCAAGGCCGGAATATTGAGCCGAGCGCGGAGCGTCGTAGATGGGAGTATTGCCTTCAAACAGGGTGACGCACTTCACCGTGTCGTCAAAGGGGAGCAGTTCGCGATAGCGCCAGACCCCGCTGCGGTCGCGCGGTTCAAGCGATGCCAGGCGCGATTCCCAGCGCTTGCGCAACTCGCCCGCCGAGACGCCTTCCGGTGCCCGGCACTCGATCTCCAGCGGCCCCCCGCATTTCGGGCAGACGTAAACGCGCTCGTTCAAGCCGAAAGCCCCGCCGCAGCCCGGCATGATGCATACCTGCGCTGCCCTGCCGGAAAACTTCTCGGCAACCGCCGCGGACTTCTCAGGCATTTCTCGAACCTTGCGTGGTCAACTCGCGCGCGTTGCCGAGACCAAATTCGCGGTGCGTCGCAACGAGCGCCGCCTTGGTGTCCTTTTCGTCCACGACAAAGGAAATGTTTGTTTCCGAAGATCCCTGCGCGATGGCGATGATGTTGATGTTCTCGCGTCCCAGGCAGCCAAAGGTGCGTCCGGCGATTCCCGGCGCGCCGCGCATGTTTTCCCCCACGGCCGCGACGATCGCAATGTTCGGATTTTCCGTGATGTGCTCGACCTTTTCGTGCTTCACGTCCTGCTCAAATTCCTTGCGCAAGGCCTCGGCGGTGCGCTTGGCGTCAGCCGTTCCGACGATGAAACAGATGTCGTTCTGCGAAGAGGATTGCGAAATCAGCAGCACATTCGTGTGCAGTTCGGCCACGGTCGCGAAGGTCCGCGCGATCACATCGGTCGCCCCCACGATTCCCGGTCCGCCCACGGCGATCAACACGACGTCTCGAATTGCAGTGAGCGCCTTTACGCCCCCACCGTTGCTGCGGCCGATCGGTGTGATTTTCGTGCCCGGCTTTTCGGGCGCGAAGCTGTTGCGAATCCACACGGGGATTCCCGCTTGACCCACGGCGCGCAGAGTTTTCGGGTGCAGCACTCTGGCGCCAAAGTAGGCGAGCTCGGTCGCTTCGCGATAGGAAATCTCAGGGATAATCTGCGCCTCCGGGACCAGCCGAGGATCGGCCGTAAGGACTCCGTCGACATCGGTCCAAATGATCACTTCGCCGGCGTCGAGCGCGGCGCCGAGAATCGTGGCGGAATAATCCGAGCCGCCGCGGCCGAGAGTCGTCAGTTCCCCGGCCCTTGTCGCGCCGATGAAACCCGTGACGACGGGCACCACGCCCTTTTCCAACATGCTCCGCAGCGCGGATTGCGATTTCTCTCGCGTCAGATCCATCAGGGGGTCGGCGCCGCCGTGAAACGCATCGGTCACGATCAGGTCGGTTGCCTCGATCGCCTCGCTCTTGGCGCCAATCTCTTCGAGAGCGCCCGCTACCATGGGAGCCGAAAGACGTTCTCCAAGGCTCGACACGGTGTCGAGCGTCCGTGCCGTCAGTTCGCGCAGCAGGGCGGTGCCCTGGCACATGCGCTCGCCTTCGGCGAACAGCTTCACCAGCCGCGCGTTGATGCGTCCGCGCCGATCGTTGTCTTTAATCAGCGCGTTGACAGCCGTCTCATGCCGCTTGCGCAATCCCGCAAAAATCGCCTCGGAATCCTCGTAGCGCTCGACCTGACAGCACTTCGCCGCCTCAATCAGCTTGTTGGTTACGCCGCCCATCGCGGAGACGACGGCCACAACCGGGCCTTGCTTGGCTGCGTCGGCGACGATCTTGGCGACGCGCTCGATACACGCAGCATCGCCCACAGACGTGCCGCCAAACTTCATGACTTGCAGGGGTCTTTTCATTTATGAATGGGTCCGGCGCGATTCGATTGGAAATGGCTGGGGATACCGGCCGTCCGCTACAGAGGCGCCATCAAAAACTATACACTATTGGGCCATTTTGGGCGATTAGTGTCGCGCCGCTGTTGCCACGAATTTACGGGTTCCCGGGGAAAAACGCCGATCCGGAGACCGGCGTTCTCCGGGAAACTGCTTCTAGCTCAGGGTCTTCAGGTACGGCACGCTCGCCTGCATCAGCGGCAAACCCATCTCGACGAAGAAGTTCTTGATCCCGCCGACCTTCGCGGCTGCAAACACCTTCTTCCAGTCAACCGAATCGTCGGGGCCGCCGATCGCCACTTGCTTCCGTGTCGTGGAGTTCCATCCCTGGCAGTGCAGCGAAATGAAGCGGCCGGGATATTTCGTCAGGTAGGTCGCCGCGTCGAAGCCCTGCGCAATTTGCGAAACCTGGAACTGGAACTTCACCGTCTTCGGATCGAGCAGGGAAAGGACGGTGTCGTAAACTTTCGTCGTCCCATCAGACTGCGTCTGCGAGAGCCAGCCCTCATTGTGAACGCCCTGCACGAGCCCGGCCTTCGCCACTTCTGCCGCGATCTTGTTGAAGTCATCGCAGGACTTCTTCACGTCGTCCGCCGAAGGATTCCGCGGGCCTTCCAGTGAAGGCACCATCATCTGCGTCAGCCCGACGTCCTTCGCCCAAGCAATCGTCGCCGGCAGGCTGTCGGTCAGCTCTTTCATGTCGAAATGGCAGCTGATGCAGGAAACCCCATTGTCGTTCATGATCTTTCGGAGCTCGGCCCCCTTATAGCTCTTGAGACCCGCAAACTCGTCATAGCCCATGGGCGAACACAGTTCGATCTGAGTGAACCCGGCGTCCGAGAGCGTCTTCAATGTGCCCGGAAAATCCTGCTGAATGCTCTTGCGTACCGGATACGTCTGGCAGCCGATCGGCAGCCCCAGCGGATTCGCGCCCGCTTCTTTTGCCGCCGCAGCCAGCACTCCGGCCGCCGTGATTCCCATCGCCGTGCTCTTTATGAAATGCCTGCGCGAAAACGTTCCCATTTCTCTCTCCTTTGCACTTCTATTTCATGTAAGCAATCGGTCCGCCGGCCACGAACCGAAACCTCTTAAGACAGAGACTTCAAATACGGTACGCTCGCCTTCATCGAATCCAGATCCATTTCGACGAAGAAGTTCTTGATGCCGCCCTTTTTCGCCGCAGCGAAGATTGCTTTCCAATCCAGCGAATCGTCCGGACCACCGATCGCGGTGACTTTCTTGTTGGTCGCGTCCCAGCCCTGGCAGTGGAGTGAAATGAATCGGCCGGGATACTTGTTCAGATAGGTGACGGGATCAAATCCGAGCTGGATCTGCGAAACCTGGTATTGGAATTTCACGAGCTTCGGATCGAGCAGGGAAACGGCCGCATCGTAGACCTTCGTCGTGCCGTCGGCCATCACCCCGCCTAGCCAGTTTTCGTTGTGAAGACCCTGTTGCATTCCGGCTTTGGCAACTTCCGCCGCGATCTTGTTCAACTCGTCCGTGGCGACTTTCACGTCGTCCATCGTGGGATTCTTTGGACCATTGAGGAGAGGCACCATCATCTGCGTAAGGCCCACGTCCTTAGCCCACGCGATGCGGCCCGGAAGATCGTCGCGCAATTCCTTCATCCCGAAGTGGCAGCTGATGCAGCTCACGCCGTTATCGCTGAGTATTTTGCGAAGATCGGCGCCCTTGTAACTTCCGACGGCGGCAAACTGCTGATAGCCCACGGGTGAACACAATTCGATTTGGGTGAAACCGGCGTCCGAGAGTGTCTTCAGCGTGCCGGGGAAGTCCTGCTGGATCATCATGCGCACCGGATACGTCTGGCAGCCCATCGGCAGCCCGAGTGGATTTGCGCCCGCTTCTTTCGCTGCCACCGCCAGCACACCGGTTGCGGAAATTCCCGCCGCGCTGGTTTTCAAAAAATCTCTCCGCGAAAACGATGCCATTCCAGCCCCCTTTATCGACTTTTATCCCGTGAAATTGCGCTTTTGGCGCCGATTGCGCCATAGAGTGTCCTACGTTCGCGATGATTCGACAAGGTGGAGCGACTCGACAGGTGGAGCGAGTCCAACAGGGGATGGTTACCTGGCGCCTCCAGAACCATTCGCCACAGACAAACACCGAAGGGTTGGTGGGTCAGTTTGAAATCTCTGGTGAGTCCGATCCCGCGCCAGCCGCCGTTGAGTGTGGGAGAATGATCCATGCGTGGCCGATGGAAATACTTCAGAATTGCCGCGTTGCTCCTCGCTCTCTTGACCATTGTCGTTGGCGTGGCGGGCATCGTTTCCCCCGATAGCATGATGGCTCTTCGCCGAGAGTACTACACGCCTGTCGGACTCTACGTGGGTGGCGCTGTTCGCGTTGCCATGGGTCTGGTGCTGATCCTGGCTGCCTCTAGCTCTCGCTGGCCCGTTGTCCTGCGCGCGTTGGGGGCTGTGATGTGCCTGCAAGCACTTACTGCGAACCTTTTAGGACTGGAACGTGCGCGAGTCGTCCTCGAATGGGAGGGGGCCCACACGGGGCTTTTGCGAGCCGGGGCCGCGGTGGCTTTAGCGAGTGGTGTCTTCATCGCATTTGCGGTTACAAAGAGCCCGCCCGAAAAGCAACACGAAGCAGCGCACTCGCCGATTTCAACTGTCCCACCACAGCAGGGCCAAAAAGGCTAAAGTGACCTGCTGCCCTGAAAGGGGATGGGACAAGGATAGTTCCGGTGGATGTCTGGCCTCGCCGCGAACAGAGCTGCGATTGGAACTGCCGTTTGCGGAAATTGACAGGCTGCGTTTTTAGTGGGTATGTCCGAAGGTGCCAAGGCGCGGATTGCGCGAGGCGCCGCCGGAACTCTGCTCGAGTTGTCGCAGCGCGTCGTTGGCAAAGTGCTCCGGGCCACCGAGATCAGCGGCTTTCTTGAGCACCTCTTTGCTCTCCGGTATTTTGTTCTGGTCCTCCAGCACAAGGCCGAGTCTATAGAATGCGTCCGCGTTTTGCGGATCTATCTCGGTCGCCTTGCGCGCATTTGCCAGGGCATCCTCGCGCTCGCCGAGCTCCTCCTGTGCAGCGCCAAGAAGGCTGTATCCGTCGGGATCGGTCGGGTCGATTTCGACTGCTTTTTGACAGTTTGCGACCGCATCCTTAAATCGATCGAGAAAACCCAAGGCGAAGCAAAGACCGCGATAGGAGTCGACATCGGTGGGATCGCTGCTTACTGCAGCCGAGAGATGATTCGTGGCGTCAGAGTATTTTTCATCGTCCAACAACGCGAAACCTAGCTCACGTTGAGCATCGGCATCAGCAGCATCCAATTGGACAGCCCTATTCAACGCGGTTTCCGCTTCCGGTAGTTTCTTGTTCTCGCGAAGTGCCGCGCCGAGGTGCGCATAGGCGTCGGCCGAGGTTGCATCGGTATCGACCGCTGCTTGATAAGCTTGTTCTGCCCAATCGGAGTGGTCTCCCGCGTCCATGAAGTCGCCCAAATCCAAATAAGCCGACACCTGTTTGGGAGTGACTTGCAGCGCCTTTTCTACGGCGGCCGCGGCGTCGCCAGACTTGTTTTGCTTTGCTAGCAACGAGGCTATCGCCACGTATGGAAATCCATCGGTGGAATTGATGTTTGTCAAGTCGCGATACGTCTTAAGGGCTTCGTCGTATTCACCGCGAGTTTCATAGGCATTGCCCAGCGCGATGTATCCGATCTCAGACTTCGGATCCATTTCGACCGCCTTCTGATAGGCGGCAAGAGCCTCATCGCGTTTGCCTTCATCTCTGAGAGCGAATCCCAGTTCGACGTAGGCGCCAGCGCGGTTTGGATCGATCGAAATTGCCTTGCGATACTCCGTAATTGCTTCGTCTTTGCGCTTGAGGTCGAACAACGCGAGGCCGCTGTTATAAACCGCTGTGTAAGAGGATGGATTGAGCTTGAGTGCCTTCGCGTACATATCGAGGGCATCTGCGTATTTGCCAGCGTCGAACAGGGCGCCGCCCCAGTCGACGTAAATGAGGAAGTCTTTCGGCGTAAGGCCCGAAGCTTTTTGGAACATCGCCTGAGCCTCTGACCACTTATGTTCATCGCTCAGGATGACGCCACGCAGGGTGTCTTCGCGCGCCTTGTCCCTCGGATTGTCGCTCGGATGCGCGTCCAAAACCTGCAACGCTGCCTTTCCGTCTTTTTTGAGGAAGTAGAGATAGTTTGCCATCGCCATTGGATTCAGAGCGGCGACGGCTTTTTCGGCGATTTGCTGGGCGATGGAATCGACCCCCCGCAATTGCGTCTGGAAACTATCCCGCATGAGGATTCGCGATCCCTGAATAATTCGGCAGCTGACGATCACAGATCGGTCGGCCGCGGCCTGGCTTGCGGCGGGCACCAACTCCAGATCGCCGGTGAGCGTGGGCGGTTCGATTCGCAGGAACGACTGCAGGTAGTTAATTATGACCCGATGACTGAGAGAGGTTCCCGGGATTTCGAAATCAGGAGCTTCGTTTTCCGCGCCAAGTACATCGAAACTCGGCTCGTCTTGGAGGAACGTCCCGGGATTCCTCTGGTACTTGTCGAGATCGAGCGAGTAAATGAGCCGAATCTTTTCCATGACTCTTTCGGCGAGCGCATCCGAGCGAAACTGCTGCTGCTCGATCGACTGGGGAACGCTGAATGGCCGGATCCAGATGACCGGCCGGAATGCCTCATAGACGGTAAAGGCGAGCACCGCGATGGCGCTGGTCCTCAGCCATCCTAGGCGCTTGGCAAATCCGCCCACCGTCTGCAGGAATTTTACGAACCGCGAGGAGACGAAATGCTTCCAGAGAGAGGGTAATTTCGAAAGAAAGGCGATCACGTCCGCACCTCGGCACTCGTTCGAGATGACAACGAATCACGAGCAGGGGACCCGAATCAGACTACAATATGCGTCAATTATTACGCGAAGTATACCCAAGTATGCGGAAGCCGCAAGGGAATTTCAGGGCCGGGCGTCCGATGGCATGGTGGTCGGATCGCGTTGTCGGGCGCGCATGATTCGAGCGAAATAGACCCCAGATCCAATTGAGTTGCACGGTTTTTTCCTGCTGCAGGTTCCGGTACTATAAATCGCTTGCTTGAGCGCACCCGAGCCGCATGAAAACGAAAAAGACACGACCGATCAAGAAAGTATTGGCCGCGAATCGCGGCGAAATCGCCATCCGCATTTTGCGCGCGGCGAACGAACTGGGCTTGCGCACTGTCGGCATTTATTCGCAGGAAGACCGGTTGAGCCTGCACCGCTTCAAGGCGGACGAGGCTTATCAGGTCGGCGCAGGAAAAGGGCCCGTCGAAGCGTATCTCGACATCGCGAGCATCGTGGAGATTGCGCGCCAGACGAAAGCGGACGCGATCCATCCGGGCTACGGATTTCTTTCGGAGAATCCGAAGTTCGCACGTGCTTGCGGCGAAGCGGGAATTACCTTCATCGGTCCGACTCCTGAACTGCTCGAACTGCTCGGTGATAAGACGGCGGCGCGACGACTCGCGGCTGCGGCCGGAGTGTCTGTGCTGCCGGGAACCGAAGAATCCGTCTCGAATATCGAAGAAGCCAAGACCATCGCGCGCAAGATCGGTTTTCCGCTCATCGTGAAAGCGGCGATGGGCGGCGGCGGACGCGGAATGCGCGTCGTGCTCGAGGAGTCGCAGCTCGATGCAAAGCTGGAAGAGGCACGCGGCGAAGCGCTGGCGGCGTTCGGCGACGGATCGGTTTTTCTGGAGAAATATCTGCCGCGAGCGCGGCACCTGGAAGTTCAAATTCTGGCAGACCATCACGGAAACATCCTGCACCTGTGGGAACGTGATTGTTCGGTGCAGCGGCGGCACCAGAAAGTCGTGGAGGTTGCGCCGGCGGCGAATCTTGATCCGGAAATCCGTGAGGAGCTGTGCGCATCGGCCGTGAAGATTGCGCGGCAGGCGAAATATCGCAACGCGTGTACGGTCGAATTTCTCTACGATGTCGACAATGCGAAGCCCTATTTCATCGAAGTGAATCCGCGCATTCAGGTGGAGCACACCGTCACAGAAGTCGTCACGGGCATTGATATTGTCCGCGCGCAGATTCAAGTCGCCGAAGGACACAAACTGCACGAAGCGCCGCTTTCGCTGCCGACGCAAGACAAAGTGCCGCTTTACGGGGCTGCTTTGCAATGCCGCGTGACGACCGAAGATCCCGAAAATCATTTCGCTCCCGATTACGGGAAGTTGACGACGTATCGTTCGCCCGCGGGATTTGGAATTCGTCTGGATGGAGGATCGGCGTATTCGGGCGCCCGGCTCGCGCCGTTTTACGATTCGCTGCTGGTGAAAGTCACGGCGTGGGATTTGACGCTCGAACGTGCCTGCCATCGCATGGATCGCGCGCTGCGCGAATTTCGGATTCGCGGGGTGAAGACCAATATCCCGTTCCTCGAAAACGTGGTGAACCATCCACGCTTCCAGGGTGGGGAGGCGACCACCGCATTTCTCGATCAATCGCCCGAGCTTTTCAAGTTTTCAGGACGCGCCGACCGCGCGACAAAGCTGCTTTCCTATCTCGGCGATGTGATTCTCAACGGCAATCCGGAAGTAAAGGACAAGAAGGCGCCGCATCCGTTGGAGCCGCCTGTAATTCCATATGCGCCGTCGACCGCCGCGCCTCCGAACGGCACGCGGCAGATGCTCAAAAAGCTGGGACCGAAAAAGTTTGCGCAATGGGCCCGCAAGGAAAAGCGGGTCCTGATTACCGACACCACGTTTCGTGACGCGCATCAATCCCTGCTCGCTACGCGCGTCCGTACGCACGATTTGCTCGCGACGGCTTCGGCCGTGGCGCATCGGCTGCCGGAACTTTTCAGCATGGAAGTCTGGGGCGGCGCGACGTTTGATACGGCGATGCGCTTTTTGCACGAGGATCCGTGGCAGCGGCTGCGCGAACTCCGCGAAAAAATACCCAACATCTGTTTCCAGATGTTGCTGCGCGGCGCGAACGCCGTCGGCTACACCTCGTATCCGGACAACGTGATTGTCGAGTTCGTCCGCGAAGCCTTTGCGCAGGGCGTCGATATTTTCCGGATCTTCGACTCACTGAATTCGATCGACAACATGCGTGTTTCGATCGATGCGGTGCTTGAGTCGGGGGGCGTCTGCGAACCCGCCATCTGCTACACGGGCGATATTTTCGATAAGTCGCGGCCGAAATACTCGCTGAAGTATTACGTCGCGATGGCGAAGCAGCTCGAAAGACTGGGCGCGCACTTTTTGGGTATCAAGGACATGGCGGGACTGTGCCGCCCTTACGCTGCGTTTCAACTGGTGAAGACGCTCGAACAGGAGATCGGCATTCCGATTCATTTTCATACGCACGACACGAGCGGGATCAATTCGGCGTCCGTGCTGAAGGCTGCCGATGCCGGCGTGGATGTGGTGGACGCAGCCGTTTCGTCGATGAGCGGCGTGACCAGCCAGCCCAATTTGAATTCAATCGTCGAAGCGCTCCGTAACACTCCACGCGATACGGGCCTGGACGTCGAGACGCTGAACGAGTGTTCGGATTACTGGGAAGTCGTGCGGACGTACTATTTTCCGTTTGATTCGGCGCCGCGCGCGGGCTCGGCGCGGCTTTACCAGCACGAAATTCCCGGCGGGCAGTTCACGAATTTGCGCGAACAGGCCGCGGCGATGGGATTGGGGCATCGTTGGCGCGAGGTCGAGCAGATGTACGCCGAAGTGAACCAGCTTTTCGGCGATATCGTGAAGGTGACGCCTTCGAGCAAGGTCGTGGGCGATATGACACTGTTTTTGATGTCGCGCGAGATGAAGCCGCAGGACGTGTTGAAGCTCGATCCTCATCACGACGTTTCGTTTCCGAATTCGGTTGTGGAGATGTTTCAAGGCGCGCTCGGCGTTCCGCCCGGTGGCTGGCCGAAAAAATTGCAGCAGATTATTTTGCGCGGCGCAAAGCCCGATCGCGGACGGCCAGGCGCGTTGCTTGAGCCCGTGGACTTTGCCGCGGCGAAACAGACACTGGAGAAAAAAGTCGCACGGCCCGTGGGGCATGAGGAGTTGCTGAGTTCGCTTTTGTATCCGGATGTTTTTGCGAAGTTCGACGCGTTTCGCAAAGTGTATGCGGATGTCAGCGTGTTGCCGACGCCGGCGTTTTTGTATGGTCTGCGGCCGGATGAGGAAATCACGGTCGACATCGAAGCCGGCAAGACGTTGATTATCCGCTTGCTCACGATTGGTGAGGCGCACCCGGATGGATCGCGGACGCTCTTCTTTGAGCTGAACGGGCAGCCGCGTGAAGTGCGCGTTCGCGACAAGACGCTGAAGGTGGTGGGGCGCGCGCATCCGAAGGCAGACCCGGCGAACCCGGGCGAAGTGCCGGCGCCGACCTCGGGTGTTGTGACTGGAATTACGGTGCAGGTAAACCAGACCGTTGCGCGCGGCGAGAAGTTGATGACGCTCGAAGCGATGAAAATGCAATCGAACATTTACGCACCGCTCGCGGGGCGCGTCGCCAAAATTCTGGTGAATGCCAACCAGAGCGTCGAAGCGAAGGATCTGTTGGTGACGATCGTGTCTTAGCGCTTTGAAGTCTTGCCGAGGCCCGTTTTTTCGGCGGCGAGCTTGCCCGTGTAAATCGCCATACCGACCGCGGCGTCCATGCCGATTTTTTCGAGCGCGTTCACTTCGCGCATGCTGCGAATGCCGCCCGCGGCTGTGACAGGAAGTTTGGTTGCGCGGCGAAGCGAACGGAACCAGGAGAGATTCGTGCCTTTCATCGTTCCTTCGTTATCGACGAAGGTGCAGAGAAATCCCGAACAATAAGCTTCAAGCTGGGGCATCACGTCTTCGGGGCGCAACTTCAGGCGTTCGCGCCATCCGCGGACGACGATGTGGCCACCCTCGGCGTCGAGCGCGATGATGAGGTGTTTGCGCTTGGCGCGCCTGGCGAGTTTGCCGAGAAAATCCGCGTTGATTTTGCCGTCGGTAAAGGCTGCGCTGCCGACGATAACTTTTCCCGCTCCCCACTTGAGCAGTTTTTCCGCGTGATCGACGGTGCGCACGCCTCCGCCGACACGCACTTCCATCGGAGCGTGCTTGCAGATGCGCTTGATCCACCGACCGTTGGAGCCCGTACGGAGCGCGGCGTCGAGATCGATCACGTTAAGGATCGGATAACTGCGAAAGCGTTCGAGAAGGCCGAGCACATCGTCAACCGAGAGCGCCAGTTTGCGACCGCGTACAAGTTGGACGGCGCGGCCGTCCTTCAAATCAATGCAGGGAATGATCATCTACTTGCTCAAGCGCACGGGAAGCTGCCGCTCTTTCAGGAAAGTCTTTAGGGCCGCGATCGAATGTGTCTCCTGGTGAAAAATGGATGCCGCAAGAGCCGCGTCCGCTCGACCTTTTTCAAAAACGTCAGCAAAATCCTCGAACGTGCTTGCGCCACCGGAGGCAATCACGGGTACCGAAACGGCGGCGGCGATGGTGGCCGTAAGCTCGCAATCAAATCCGGTGCAGGTACCATCGCGATCGATCGACGTGAGCAGAATTTCACCAGCACCGCGCGAAACGGCTTCGCGAGCCCATTGTTCGGCGTCAATGCCCGTTGCGTCGCGGCCGCCGCGCGTATAGGCTTCCCAGCCTGCTCCGTTACGTTTCACGTCGATCGAAAGCACGACGGCTTGTGCGCCGAATTGCTGGGCGAGTTCGGAAATCAGCTCCGGGCGTTTGATCGCTGCCGTATTCACGGTGACTTTATCCGCGCCCGCGCGCAAGACGGCGCGACCCTGATCCATCGATTTGATTCCGCCACCCGCCGTAAGCGGGATATTGAGCTGCTGGGCCACGCGGCGAATCGTCTCAAGGAACGTGGCGCGGCCTTCGTTGGTGGCGCTGATGTCGAGAAAGACCAGTTCGTCGGCGCCCTCGCGGTTGTAACGCGCCGCGAGTTCGGCCGGATCGCCCATGTCGCGCAAGCCTTCGAACTCGATGCCTTTCACCACGCGGCCGGCGTCGACGTCGAGGCAAGGAATAATGCGGCGCGCGAGCGTCATTGTACGGCCTCCACAAAATTGCGGAGGACCTGTGCGCCCGCTTCGCCCGATTTTTCCGGGTGAAATTGCACAGCGAGAAGATTCTTCTGTTCGACGACCGCCGCGAAGGACATGCCGTGATCGCAGGCAGCGACGGTCGGCGCCGTTTCGGCCGGTGCGGCGAACGAATGCGCGAAATAGAAATACGCGTCATCGGGCAAACCGCGCAAAAGCGTGCCACTCTTCACGTGGCGGAGCTGGTTCCAGCCGATGTGGGGAGACTTGACGTTGGTGGGAAGCGCTCGCACGTCGCCCGTGAGGAAGCCGAGGCCGGGTTCGCCGGGCGCCTCTTCGCTTGCGGCAAACATCGCTTGCAGGCCCAGACAAATGCCAAAAATCGGCACACCCGCTTCGAAGGCGGCACGCAAAGGCCCAACCAGATTGCGCTCGCGCAACCCGTTGACGAATGCGGAAAAGTGGCCGACGCCGGGCAAAACGATCGCCTTGGCCGAACAAATGTGGGATGCCTCGGTCGCGAGCTGCGTTTCGGCACCCAGCTTATTGAGCGCACGCTCCACCGACGGCAAGTTCCCGGCGCCGTAATCGACAATCGAAATTTTCACAACAACCCCTTTGTGGACGGCAACACGCGGCGCATCTGCTTGTCGCGAGTCACCGCAAAACGCAGCGCTTTTGCGAACGCTTTGAACATCGCTTCAACCTGGTGGTGCGAGGATCGGCCATACATCAGGCGCAAATGCACATTGGCCGCGGCCGCTTGTGAAAACGCCCGAAAGAAATCCTCGAGCAATTCCGTCTGGAAATCGCCGACGTTGCGCGCGGCCGGCTTCCACTGGATCACGCAATAGGCCCGGCCGGAAAAGTCGAGTGCGGCGGCGGCGAGGCAATCATCCATGGGCATCAGGAAATATCCGGAGCGCAAGATGCCGCGCTTGTTGCCGAGAGCTCCTTTGATCGCTTCGCCGAGAGCGATGCCGACGTCCTCAACCGTATGGTGCTGGTCGACATCAAGATCACCCTTCGCTTGCAAATCAAGGTCCATACCGCCGTGACGAGCGATCTGTTCAAGCATGTGATCGAAGAATCGGACGCCGGTGGCGATATTGGCCTTTCCCTGGCCGTCGAGATTCAGCTTCACGCGGATGTCGGTCTCTTTCGTTTTTCTATGCAACGCGGCTTTTCTCATAGGATCGCTTCCAATTCTTTCAGCAGGCGGCGCGTTTGCACGAGCGTGCCGAGCGTGATCCGCACGTAGCCTTCGCCGCCGAAATCGCTAGAGCGGTCGCGCACCAGAATGCCTCGACGCGCGAGCGCGGCGACAATCTCCTTGGCACGCCCGCCAAAATGAACGAGCAGAAAGTTCCCGGCGCTCGGAAAGGACTTAACGCCGAGGCGGACCAGGCCGTTGGCGAGCTCGCGCTTGCCAAGTCTTACATCGCGGACGGTGCGTTCGATGAACGCGCGGTCTTTGATCGCGGCTTCGGCAGCGGCGAGGGCCGCGGCGTTCACCGGATAAGGCGATTGCGCCTTACGCATCGTCGCGGCCAGTTCGCGGCGAACAAAAATACAACCGAGTCGCAGGCCCGCGAGGCCGGCTGTCTTTGAGAACGTCCGCGTGACGATCAAATTGTCGTACCGGCGAATCCAGGGAATCACGGTTACGCCGGAAAATTCGAAATAGGCTTCGTCGACGACGATGATCGTGCGCGGCGCAACTTTGAGTATTCTCTCGATTTGGGGTTGCGACAGAATCGACCCAATCGGGCTATTTGGATTCGGCAAAAACAAGACGCGCGGGCGTGCGCGCAGTGCGGCGAGAACCCCCTGCCAGGGAAATTCCATTTTTGCGTCGTGCCGCGGCGCGACGATGCGAGCGCCAGCAAGCTCGGAATAGAAGCGGTACATCGCGTAGGTCGGTTCGACAAGGAGCACCGTGTCGCGGGGCTCGACGAACGTGTTCACAACGAGGCTAAGCGCTTCATCGGTACCGTTGGTGAGCAGAAGCTCGTCGGCGCTTACACCGAAGTGGCGCGCGACTTTGCGTCGCACCGTTTCCTGCTCCGGATAAGCCGAGATTGTCGCGGAAGTGAGCTTCGCCAGCGCGCGGCGAACCGATGGCGAACAGCCGATCGGGTTTTCGTTGAAATCCATGCGCAGCTTTTCGGTGCGGCCTTCGAGCGGCGGGTGATACGCGCGCATTCTTTTCACGGCTTCGCGAACTCGAATGCTGCCTTTCATCGGCGCACCTCAACCGAACGGCCATGCGCAACCAAATCCTCGGCTTTCGCGAATTCTGCAGCAACCGGTGCGAGCCGCGCGCAGCCCGAGCGCGACACTTCCTGCACCGTAATGCACTTTACAAAGTCCGTGACGGAAAGGCCGCCGCGCGTGCGCGCGACACCGCCCGTGGGCAGCACATGGTTCGTCCCGCTGGCGTAGTCGCCGAACGTTTGCGCGCTCCAATCGCCGAGAAAAATGCTGCCCGCTGAGTCGATCTTCGCGAGCATTTGCTTCACATCAAGTCCGGAAAGCGTCAGGTGTTCGGGCGCGAAAAGGTTCACAAACCGCGCGGCCGCAGCAACATTCTTGGCCACAAAAATCGCTCCGTTGCGCTCGAGGGAGCGGCGCGCGAGGTTGTTCGCGGCCAATTTCAAAAGTTGCATATCGATCGCGGCGGCAACTTCGCTGCCAAGTCGCGCGGAGGTCGTGACAAATACCGAAACCGCGTCCGGATCGTGCTCGGCTTGGGCGATCAGATCCGCAGCGATGAAGTCAGC
>DATMLZ010000100.1:0-28234 GCA_035569955.1 Candidatus Acidiferrum sp. | reverse complement strand
CAGCAGCTTCCCGCGTAGCTCGGGCGTTGGCTCGGCAAACATTTTCTTGAGCGATCCGCCGTACTCGTAGCGCAGGAACGAGCAAAACGCTTTCAGCTTTCGTGCCTTCTGCCGGAAATAGCCGGACGGGCGAATCAAGGTCTCGATTTTCTGTGGAGATGTTTTCTCGATCCCGCGCGGTGTGAGGAGCCGAGCCTTTCGCAGATTCTCGATCGCTCGTTCTACGTTCGTCCACGAAGTGTTCTGCGTAAGGATTGCACCGACGATTACTTCAAATGGAGTTTTGCCCGGCCACCAGTGCTGCGGTCCAAATGCGGTGAGCAGGGAATTGTAATAGGAGTCGAGCGGCGGGTCAGCTGCTGGCCCGAGCTCTTTGCTTTCCCCATTGTGGCCGATTGCCGGCACGGCGCGCCGACGGGCATGACGAAGATTCGCCTTGTTTGCAGTCGCACTCATCGAAAATCCAAATTACCACGTCAGCGCGGCAAAAGGTCGAGGCAAGTGCAGTCAGGCTCTCCGCGAAAAATTTCTGCCCAATTCGCCCGCGTCAGGATTAAGCTACCGCCTGCGATTGCCCGACGCGGCACCCGGTAAGTCGCAGGGCGCGGGAGGAACTCATGTCGGACTCTATTTTGGATCGCCGTGGCTTTCTGAAAGCGGGTGGAGCTTCCGCATTGGGCGCTCCGATCCTTGGCGCTGTAACCACAGAAGCGGCTTTGGCCGCGTCTCCCGCACAAACGGCTCAGTCGGCGAGCACGGAAGGGAAAAAATTCCCGCAGCTTGCGATGATCGTCCCCTACTCACCGCAGAATCTGGCGTTCGCCGCATCGGCCGGATATGAAGGCGTCGTGGTGCCCATCGCGAACGACTTCAACCCCAACATCGGCGATTCCGCCATCGACAAAATCATTCAAACGGCGCGCGATGCGAACATCCGCATCATCAGCATCGAGGTGATGAACGGCTACAATCACAGCGATCCGGACGCGGCCAAGAGACGCGACGCGCAGCAGCGATTTCTAAACTGCGTTGAGTTTGCCCATCGGCTGGGCTGCAAATTCGTGGGTACGTTTAGCGGTGGAATCCCCGGCGCGAGCGCTGACGATCAGGCCAAGGCGTTTGCTGACGCGTTCAATGAGATTTATTCGCCGGTTCTCGAAAAGCTCGATATGTCCATCGGCTGGGAGAACTATCCGACGACGTACAACTTCGCCACCGTCCCGGCTCTCTATGACAAGGTATTTGCCCTCGTGCCGAGCCGCCGTTTGGGGCTCGAGTTCGATCCTTCGCATTTCGTCCGGCAATTCATCGATCCGATTCAGACGGCATGGAACTACAAGGATCGCATTCTGGCCGTGCATTTGAAGGATACCGAAATCACTCAGCCGGTGCTGCAGCAGGTGGGAATCAACGGGCAGGGATGGTGGCGCTATCGAATTCCGGGACAGGGGCTGATCAACTGGCCCGCATTTTTCACCTGCCTGCTGCAGGCCGGGTTCAGCGGCGGTATGGCGGTTGAGCACGAAGACGCTTTTTGGGATCAGCCGCACACCCCGCAGGTGCCGGAATTGTGTCAGGCGCGCAAGGACGGTTTTGGCGAAGCGATGCGCTTCCTCAAACTGTATATGCCCGGCCGTTCAGTCTAGGCCAACGCAGGCGGGAAACCAGAGGAGCAGAAACAACTGCCAGCGGAGAACAGGCCCTGGGCTCGGCCTGTTCCCGACCGAAATCCAAACGGTTTAGCCGTTCTTTTTCTCGAAATCCTTCATGAAGTCTGCGAGAGCTTGCACGGCTTCAACAGGTACGGCGTTGTAGATCGAAGCCCGCATACCACCAACGGACCGGTGTCCCTTCACTCCCACAAGTCCAGCAGCGTCTGCGGCTTTCACGAACTTCTTCTCAACGTCCTCATTGCCGCCCCCTACACGGAATACGACGTTCATCTTCGAGCGAGACGCCTTCTCGACCGGGCAGCTGTAATAGCCTGTCGCATCGATCCTGTCATAGAGCAGTTTTGCCTTCGTGTCGTTCACCGCTTCCACGGCGGTTACGCCGCCCTGCGCCTCGATCCAACCGAGCACAAGTCCGAGCGCGTAGACGCCAAACGTCGGCGGCGTATTGTAGAGCGACTTCTCTTTAATGAACGTTCTGTACTGAAGTATCTGTGCCAGCTTCTGATCCGCGCGCTCGGCCAGGTCACTGCGCACGATCACCACCGTCACGCCCGAGGGGCCCAAATTTTTCTGGGCGCCAGCGAAAATCAAGCCGAATTGCCTCACATCGACCGGGCGCGAAGCGATATCGGAAGACATGTCCGCAACGAGAGGCACGTCGCCGGTGTCGGGCGGTTCCGGCCACTGCGTACCCTCGATCGTGTTGTTGGTGCAAATGTGCACGTAGGAAGCGTCCGGTTTGAGCGAAATTTCTTCGGGCCTCGGCAGCCGCGCAAACTTATCGGTCTCGGTCGAAGCAGCGACGCGGTGCATCGCAACGCGCTTCAATTCGCCGATCGCTTTCGACGTCCAGGCGCCCGTGTGGATAACGTCCACGGCGCGTCCGGGCAGATGCAGGTTCATCGGTACCATCGCGAACTGCAGGCTGCCGCCGCCCTGCAAAAAGAGCACGGAGTATTCATCGGGGATTCGCAGCACACGGCGCAGCGCTTTCTCGGCACCGTCATTAATAGCCTCGAACTCAGCCGAGCGATGGCTGAGTTCCATCACGGACATGCCTGTTCCGTGGTAATCGCTAAGTTCCTCGCGCATCTTCTCGAGTACCGGGAGGGGAATGGCCGCCGGTCCCGCGTTGAAATTGAAGGCGCGCTTGGAGGCGCGTCCCGCTACCGTTGTTGAAGTCACGTCACATGAGTCCCTTCGATTGGATTTCAGTCGCCCGAAAAAAGCTCTGATTGTCGGCGGTACGCACCAGAATAGCAAAAGGCGCAAGCCATTGCGACCCGCTTTCCTTGACACTCTGAAGCGGCAGCCAGTAGACTGAAAAAGAATCAATCCATTGCGAGTGAGGTGGAATGCTTCTATCCCGCGACTATGTGGGTCACATGGCGAAGGAACTGGTAAAACGCCTCGTGGCCGGCAAGATGATCGAGACGAAAAATCTGGAAAATATCACGCAGCAAGTTCGGCAGGTAATGGCCGACGAAGTCACGATTGAAGATCGATTGAACGAGGAAGTTCGCGAAATTCTGGGGCGGTATTCCGAAGAAATGAAGCGCACGGGCGTCTCCTATCAGGAGATGTACAAGAAAGTGAAGGGCCAGCTCGCCCGCGAAAGGAAACTCATTCTCCGCTGATATGCGCCTGAGCCGCGAAAAAACTGTCCGTCTTTCTCACCGCGTGATTGATTACCTTGTGGCGAGTCCCGAAGTCGATTTCGTCGAGGACCGCGACACGATCCGCCTGGAAATCGTGAATATCTTCACGTCGCTTTTGAAGCAAGAAGAGCAGGTCGATGCTGAAGTGCGAGCCAAGATCGCCTCCCAAAAGAAGGAAATCCTCGAAGGCAGCGAAGAGTGGGACATCCTCTATCGCAAATACTACGCCGAAGCGATGAAGCGCCTGGGCGTTGCTGAAGTTCACGCGCACTAGTCTCGCGTCGCGGAATATTCGTTCTTCGCTCCGCGGGCGTAGCTTATCGGGAAGGTTCCTTCCAATCGGTTTCCACGACTTTGCCGCCGTCGGCGCACGGCACCCTTCGTATGCCCGCTTGTGATTTGCCACTGAATCCGCTGGCTTGGGCCGCTCATTTTCGCCGACTAGCCGAACGACATCGCCGCGGCAATCGCCACTCGGAGATTCTGAGGTACAAAAATAAAAAGGCGCCGCTCGGAAGAACGGCGCCTTGTGAGTGCCCGCGGAGCGGGTTAATTTGTCTGCGTTGTCCCGTCGTCCGGGCGGCGCTTCAGAGTCGGCGGTGCGCCGTCATCATCGGAAGATCCGGTTTGACCTCCGCTGGCCGAGGGCGAATTCGGGTTCGGCGAACTCGGCGAACTCGGGTCGGTTGAACCGCCCTTGTTCTGGTCGGTCCGCTTGCGGAGCGTTGGTTTGTTCGGGTTCTTGGCGTCGTTGAGCTTGATGTTGTTTTCGATCATCTGCAAACGCGCCTTGACTGAGTCGAATTCCGACGTGCTCACGATGTAGCGCTCGCGCGCCGGAAGAATCGTGGCAATCTCGTTCTGGATCATCCCGATGCGGTCTGGCGTCGGCGGATGATCTGCGAAAACCTTGGGGATCGTGCCCGGCTGTTTCTTTTCGTCCGCCTCGACCTTTTCAAAGAACGCCACGAACGAATTCGGATCGTATCCGGCCTTGTACATGTACTGCAGGCCGAGAAAGTCCGCTTCGCGCTCGTCGTCGCGCGAGAACTTCAAAAACGCGAGTGGGATCCCGAAATTCAGGCCCTGGTACATCGCGTAGCCGGCCCACGAGTAGGGAATGAAGATCATCGCCGGGATCGACGCGATCTGCGCGATATCTCCCTTGGTGGCCTGCTTTGTGCCGTGTCGAGCGCAGACGTGCGCGATTTCATGTCCCATCACGCCGGCAAGCTCGGATTCTTCGTCTGCGCGCAGTATCAATCCGCTGTTCACATAGAAAAAGCCGCCGGGAAGGGCGAACGCGTTCACTTCGTCCGAGTCGATCACCTTGATTGTGAACGGGACTTTGCAATCCGAGTTGCGCACAAGGTTTTGGCCGACGCGGTTTACATATTCGACGACGACCGGATCGTTGATAAACTTGGCCGTCTTTTCGACTTCCTGCGAGAGCTGTTTGCCAAGCTCGATCTCATGCTCGATCGAGTAGAAGTCCAGACCTTTGCCGACGTTGCGGTTGCCGATCGAACTCACATCGTCCTTGCTGCCGGGCTTGACGTCCTTGGGAGTTGAGCCCGTTGGCGCCGAAGAACTGGGCGCTTGCGAACTGGCGCTCGTCGAAGACGACTGCGCCGCCGGGGTTGCGGACGAATTCGAACTCGTCCCCTGTGTACCTGATGAGGCCGGAGTTTGCGCGGTCGAAGTATTCGAACTTGTCTGAGCGGCGGGCTGTGAAGCTGACTGCTGGGACGTTTGCTGAGCCGCCATTCCGGGCAGGGCCAACATCGAAGTCGCCGCCAGGATGGATACCCACTTGGTGCTAAATGATTTCGCCATGAAGGCCTCCGACGAACTTGGCCCGATTATACACCTTTATTGCAAGTCCGCGCTTGGGCTGGTTCCTATGATGATAGGCGGTCAAAAAGAGTTATCTGGGCGTGCGCGCCTGGACCTAGTTCTAGAACTATCTGTTGTCGCCTTAGGAACACCGGCGCACAAACAAAGCCTGCCGCGCTTTACTCACCTTGTCGCATCGCTGGATAATTTCGCCGGGTCATCCATGATCTGCGCCGCCAGAAAACAGCATTGTCATCACAGGGAGTCCCGCTCGCGCGGGCAAGCCCGGTCGCTAACGGGCCTGTTGAAATACGCTATAAT
The DNA here is from genome assembly GCA_035569955.1 of Candidatus Acidiferrum sp. GTDB lineage: Bacteria > Acidobacteriota > Terriglobia > Acidiferrales > UBA7541 > Palsa-295. The sequence continues at coordinate 22,746 of DATMLZ010000100.1, read as the reverse complement.
CGGCCATAGCAAGAGCCGGGTGAGATGTCCATCCTTTGCCCCGGGCTTTTGTCAGGGCCCTGCCGCGCAGCATCCAAGTAATTGTGATTCCAGGCCGGTCGCTCGCTGCGGCGAGCGTTTGCCTATTCTTTGCGTGGGGTGATTTAAAAATGAGACGTTCTGACCTGGTGAGAAACCAGGGAAAAGCAAAAACCGTTCGCACTTCGCAGATCGTGTTCGGAGAGCGCCAGCACCTGCTGCGCGTACTCGATTCGGTCGAGCACAGCGCGCTGCCCTCGGCACGGCTCGAACAGGAGCGCCGCGTGCTGGAGCAGTTGATCCACGCGCGCACCCAAGAGCTCAACCGCATCAATCCCAATTGGGATGAAAAGGTCGGCACCGTCCTCAGCGCCGAAGTTAAGCCGGACTCGCTTGACATTCTGTCGCGCCAAGCGCCGAAAGAGGACTACTACCTGCTCCGTCTGATCAGCGAGCACCCGAAAGTGACGGCGAAAACGCTTGGACGGCTCTCTCACCATCCTTATTCGGCGATCCGCGAGAACATCGCGCGCCACCCGAACAGCGACGCCGCCACGCTTTCCCGTTTGAGCCGCGATCGTTCTCAGCCCCTCTGGTATCTTGTGGCGTTCAATCCGAATGCGCCCGGTCCGCTCCGCAAGAAGCTGCAGGAGCGCATGCGCCGTCTGGGCGAAAAGTCCGCCACTCAATAGCTCAAAAAGCCTTCCGGAAAATCGAAAGGGCGGGTCTGAGCCCGCCCCTTCGAGGCCTCTCTATTAGCTGTATAAAGGCGCAAACCTAGTTGGTCTGCGGCGTGCTGCCCGGCGTGGGCGCATTCGAATCCTGCGTCTGCGGAGCCTGTGTACCGGCTGCCGCTGACGCCGGCTTGATCTGACCCTGCGCGAACTTCGGGCTGCTCACATAGCCGTGGATGTGATTCTTATCGATCTTGTTGACCACGACTTCGAGCGGTTGCGGTTCGTCTGAATCCCGCAGCCAGATCGGCTCATAGAGGTCAACGTTCTTCTTTTGCAGCTGATTGTCGTCGACCATCATGGCGAGATCGTAATGTGAGTGCTTTGGATCGGTCTTGCGCAGCGACAGTGAAATCGGGCCAACGCGGAAGAAGCGATTGTTCTTGCCCTTCGTCAGGTCGAATTCATCGTAGTTGCGCTCGCCGCGTTGCTCGAGCGCGACCAGTTCGTCGTGCGTCCTGGCGATCGAGCCGGTCAGCTCGTCATGCGAAGAAGCGATGGCGCCCTGCAGGTCGGCGCGCGCTTGATCCATCGTGCTCTGCTCGTCTGCGAGCTGCTTCTGCTCTGCATCGAGCTGGCCCTGAACCTTCTTCCAGCGAGGGTCTGCGCCGGTGCGGGCGGCCGTGCGATTGGCCGTTTTGGCAGCCTCTGCCGCGCTGGCGACCGCTGCAGACTGAGCCGCTTGCATGTCACTCATCTTGGAGTTCACGCTCGCCAGCTGGTTCTGCAAGTCGCTGATTGTCGAGTTCATTTCCGAGGCATGCGACGTGAGTTGGCTGATCGTTTGCTGTTGATGACGGTTTGAGGCGAACGCGAAAATGCCGATGGCGACCAACACCAAAGCTGCGACCCCGAGCCAAATGCCGATTCCACTGCCCTCGCGATACTCTTGCGTTCCCTGATTACGCTCTGACGAGTCCATGACCTCTCCTCCTGCGCCGGGCGGCCCGAGATAAGGTTGGTGGCGCCCTTGGCTGGTTACGGCGTACTGCAAATTCCCGATGCCCTCGATGCAACGCGCATGCCGTGGCGCGAAAAAGAAGCAAAGTTCACGTAAGTAACGAATAGGGAAGCGGATAGGGGAGAAAAGCGCGCGCTCCTCGCCGCCGAAGGGTGGTACTGGAACTGGAAAATTCTGCTCGACGCTTTGCGTTTCTACGGTTCGGGTCTTCGATGTAGGCAAACCGACCGACAAAGCGCTCGGAAGCCGCAGGCCGCAAGACAAATTGGCTCTTTATCTCTCGAATTGTTAATCTATATTGGCTCTTTGGATGGAGCCAATGCTGCCTTTACATTTGCAGACGCAAAGCCATATTCCACTCTACGTGCAGCTGCGCGACCAGCTTCGTGCGCTGGTGCACTCGGGCGAACTTCGCTCTGGCGATCGCATCCCGGCCAGCCGCGAACTTGCAGGTCAGTTGGGCGTTCACCGGACGACTGTCGCCAACGCTTACGCGGAGCTTGAATCCGAAGGGCTGATTCAGGGCCATGTGGGCCGCGGCACCTTTATTTGCGGCGTCACCGCTCGTCAGTTTTCGCCCGCCCCGCCTTCGCGCGGCAATGGCGGCTCTGTCCGCTGGGAGTCTCTTTTTGCGGACGAACGCGGCGACGATGGGTTAAGCCGCCTCATGCCGCAGATTCCCGAGGGCGCCATTGCTTTTACCAGCGCCCGCGCCGCCCCGGAACATTTTCCCCTCGAAGACTTTCGCCGCTGCGCTAACGCCGTTCTGCGCGCCGAAGGCCGCAAGATCATGCAGCTTGGCGCGAGCGACGGCTACGAGCCGCTCAAGTTCGCTCTCATCGATATGTTGCGCGAGGAGGGACTATCGGTTCGCGCCGAGCAGATGATCATTACCGACGGCTGCCAACAGGCCATCGATCTTGTTGGCAGGCTCTTCCTGCGTCCAGGAGACGCTGTTGCGCTCGAAAACCCGGCGTATCCTGGTGCCGTATCTGCCTTCGCAGGCGCGCGCGTGCGGGTTTTGGGTGTTCCGGTCGACGCGGGCCCGGATAATTTCGGGATCGACCTCGACGCACTCGAGAGCGTTCTTATGCAGAATCGCGTCAAGTTCGTATTGGTTACGCCGGACTTCCAGAACCCCACCGGCTCGACATTGCCGCTCGCCGAACGTCGTCGCTTGCTTGAGATCGCATCGCGGTATCAGGTGCCGGTGATTGAAGACGCAATCTACTCCCGCTTGCGGTTGCGCGGCACTCGTGCGCCTTCTCTCAAGTCACTCGACCGCGAAGGCAATGTGATCCAGATTGACAGCTTTTCGAAGATCGCCTTTCCCGGCCTGCGGGTCGGTTGGTGCATTGGTGCGGAGAATGCGATCGAGCGCCTGCGTCTGATCAAGCAGGCCGCCGACTTGCATACCGATCAGCTCGCCCAAGCGATCCTCGCCGAATTTATCCGGCGCGGCCATCTGACAAGGCATCTCCACCGGATGAACAAGGTCTATCGCAGCCGCCTCGAGGCGATGGAAGAGGCGCTGCAAAAGCACATGCCGCCCGACGTCCTGTGGAATCGCCCGGAGGGCGGTATGACGATGTGGGTGAAGCTGCCGCCGGGCTTCGACGCGGGCGAGCTGCTCATTCATGCCAGAGAACGGAAGATCATCTTCGTTCCGGGGCGTCACTTTTACATGCAACAGCCGCAGCCAAATACGTTGCGACTCGGCTTTTCGACGATTCCGGAAAAAATGATCGCGAAGGGTGTTCAGGCGTTGGCCGATTTGATTCGCGTCGAGTTGCAAAAGCGGCAGCGAGGCGCGCGTCAGGAGGCGGTTTGGCGCGAGGCGCTGATTTGACGCCGCGTCGATTGCAGAGGGTGGTTGGCTGATGTTGCTGAGTCCCGATCCTGCCAACAACTGCTTCGGCTGCGGGGGCGCGAACCCGCGGGGCATGCAGCTTACGTTTGAACGGGATGAAGCCGCGCGGCGGATCCGCGGACGTTTTCAACTCACGTCCGATTACGAAGGCGCTAGCGGATACATTCACGGCGGTATCATCGCCACGCTGCTCGACGAAGTGATGAGCAAAGTGAACCGCTTTCGCAAGGCGCGCGCGGTGACAGCCGAGTTGAACGTCGAATATCTCAGACCCGTACAGGTGGGGCAGGAGTTGGTGATTGAAGGCTGGGAGAGCGACGCGCAGGGCCGCAATCTGTTTCTGCAAAGTGAGATTCGCGACTCCTCGGGAAAAGTTCTCGCGCGCGGCCGGGGACGGTTTGTCGATTTAAACGCGCCGCGCGATCCACACGCGGACTAGCAGGTAAGATGGGACGACGATTTCACGGAGGCGATCGATGGAAGCAACGAATGGAAATGAAAACAATCTCTGGCGCGTGAAGGTCGGCCTGGCCGAAATGCTCAAGGGCGGCGTGATCATGGACGTCACGAACGCCGAGCAGGCCAAGATCGCCGAAGAAGCAGGGGCCTGCTCTGTAATGGCGCTCGAGCGCGTGCCCTCTGACATTCGCAAGGAAGGCGGAGTGGCCCGCATGGCCGCGCCCCGCGTGATTCGCGAAATTATGGACACCGTCACCATCCCGGTCATGGCCAAAGTCCGCATCGGCCACTTTGCCGAAGCGCAGGTACTCGAAGCGCTCGAAGTCGACTATATCGATGAGAGCGAAGTGCTGACGCCGGCCGACGAAGAGCATCACGTCTGGAAGCACGGTTTCAAGGTGCCGTTCGTTTGCGGCGCGCGCAATTTGGGAGAAGCGCTCCGGCGTATCGCCGAAGGCGCGGCCATGATCCGTACCAAGGGCGAAGCCGGCTCGGGCAACATCGTCGAAGCGGTGCGCCACATGCGCACCATCGTCAGTCAGATGCGCAAACTTACGACACTCGGTGAAGAGGAACTCGTTCACGAATCAAAAGAGCTCGGCGCGCCTCTCGATCTGGTCACGTGGGTCGCGAAGCACGGCAAGTTGCCTGTGCCGAACTTCTCTGCGGGCGGTGTTGCTACGCCTGCCGACGCGGCTCTCATGATGCAGCTCGGTGCCGAGGCGGTGTTCGTCGGTTCGGGTATTTTCAAGTCAAGCGATCCCGCCAAGCGCGCGCGCGCCATCGTGAAAGCCACCACGCACTACAAGGAAGCGAAGATCGTCCTTGAGGCCTCCGAAGAGTTGGGTGAGGCGATGAAGGGGCTCGATGTCCGCCAGATGGAGGAGAAAGACCTTCTCCAAACGCGCGGCTGGTAGGAATCAAGCGGCGCGACTTGCGCCGCCGATTCGCTTTTGTCATCCCGACCAGAGATCTGCAGTTCGCTTTTGGGTCTTTTCTATTCGGATAAAATGAAAATCGGAATCGTCGCAATCCAGGGTGACTATGAAGCGCATGCCAAGACGCTCGATCGTCTCGGCGTCGCGCACACGTACGTCCGGCGTCCCGAAGACCTCGTCGGCCTGGACGGGATCATCCTCGTCGGTGGCGAAAGCACGACCCACCTGAAGGTGATGACCGAAGAAGGACTTTTCGAAGCGCTCAAGAAATTCGCGGCCAAAGGCGGAGCGTTCTTCGGTACGTGTGCGGGGGCCATCCTCTTGGCGCGTCAAGTTCGTGGGCCTGCGCAGGCATCGCTCGGCTTACTCGACATCAAAATCCTTCGCAACGGTTACGGTCGCCAGCTCGCCAGTGACGTTCACATGGGTCCAAGCAAGCTGCGCAAAGAGCCGATCGAAATGGTCTTCATCCGCGCGCCCATCATCGAGGCCACCGGTGACGCCGTCGAAGTCCTCGCGAAAGACGCTGGCCACCCCGTGCTCGTGCAACAGGGCAAGATCCTCGCGTCGACGTTTCATCCCGAGCTGACCGACGACACGACGGTCCACAAGCATTTTCTGGACATGATTGCCGCGCGGAATTAGCGCCGCGACGTGTCAGAAATTTTTTCCCAGACGATCGCGCCCCATTGCGTCGGGTCGAATGGCACGAGCGATCCCAGCGGACGATAGTGCGCTCGCAAATAATCGCCGATCGGTACGTCGAAATCGGTGCCGAACCGCGGCGCGCCGTATTCCGGGTATTTTCTGTTGGACCAGATTAGAAACTGAGGGCGATTCTTTTCAAGCTGTGCGATGACTTCGTCGGTCATTTCGCCGGGCGCGACCACCCCGGGCACGAAAATGCAGGCCCGCGTCGGGCATTTCGTGCCGGAGAAAAAATAGAGACTCGTATCTTCGGGGATCGACATGACCGACTGACCCGCTGCAGCCCGGTTCTTCATGAACGCAATCGTCGCCTGATAGTTCGCCGCGAGACCCGCGGGCAGACGAATGGTTCCTCGGTCTGTAACGAGGGGCACAAAAGTTTTGAAATAGGCATCAGAAATATTCGAGTCGAGTACCGCAGAAAGGAAACACATCGCGCAGAGGAGTGATGTTCCGACCAGGCGAATTCGCTTGGACGCGGTAAGCGGAGCGACGAACAAGCTCACCAGGATTAGAAAGCACAGCAATTCGGGGCCGTCGTAATACGTCGAATATCCGTACGATTTCGTGTCAAGCAGCGTCCGGGCACAAAAAACGGCCGAGAATGTCAGTGCAAGCGCCATGGCCGGGTTCGCTTCTTTCGTATCGTTGCGCAAAAAGTACCACCATGCAGCCAGTGCCGCTCCCGCGACCAGAACTGCCATCGGCGATGGAAACGCGACAACTCCCAGAGTTTCCCGGGGCAGAAACCTCAACCCGAAGATACGCACAAAGTGCGTAGGCGAAGATTGGTCTGTAATAACGAGCGCGACCCCGGCAAGCGCAATCCAAAGCGATAGTTGGCGCACTTTTCCATTCATCCGGCCGAGGAACCACCGCAGCCCTGCGGTCAATACGCCGAATGCCAGGATTCCGATGGCGGCCGATTCAATCGCAGCTCGGCTCCAATCGATTCCACCGGCGCGCAACCATAGTTTTCCGTAGGTACGCATGAAGTAGGACGAAGCCCAGCTGTCTATATTCTCGTGCGTAATGAACCAGACACCGCGGATCGAGATCATCCACGCGCCCACAGCAGCGCACACGGCGAGTCCAGGCAAGATTGCTCCAATCCACTGGAAGAAACGCATCCATGAACGCTCGCGCAAGGATTGCGCCACGATGTCTAGGGCCAGAACCAGGTAACACGCCGCTCCAAATTCCAGCTTGAGAAGCAGCGCCGTCGCCGCGGTCATGCCTATTGCGAATTTCCAAAGGAGGTTGGCGGAGGTCGACATGCGCACCAGGAGCCAAAGAAACAGGCAAGCCACCAAACAACCGTAAACGGCCGCGTAGCTGTAGGGCAGCGGGAAACTGAACAAGCTTCGGCGAAAGGCCTCAACGAGCAATACGGCAGCTGCCGTCCAGCCTGCCAGGCGGCAAGAAAGTCGTATCCCGGTGAAAAACAGCAGAGCCGCCGAACCAAACGCGGCGAGCGCTCCGGCCCAATACAGAATTTCCAGGTGAATCCCGAACATGCGGAACAGGAGCGCGTTGAAATAGGGGGCGAGCGGCGTGTACGCATATGAAATATCGCGGTAAAGCACTTGGCCTTGTGAAAGTACAGCCGGCACGTACATCTCGCGGCCACTGTCGATGGTCACGCTCCCCCACGTAGCCCACGTCCAGCGAAACAGTACGGCCCACAAGGCCACCAACGCGCCCAGTCCAAACAGACCCGAGCGACCCCAAGACCCGGGCTCGTGCGGCAGCGCCTCGAGTGTCGCCCAGAAGCCGCGAGTCTGTCCCGGAAATCCTGTTTCAGACGGCTGAGCGGCTAGAGCCGGTGCGACGTTCGCAACAGACGGAGGTGGCGGTGTGTCGATGGCCGGCATCGAATGGCTCCTGAAAATCGCAGGCAAAAGCTAGAAACCTAGGTTACCGGATGTCACTTGCCGTGTCCGCGAGGGTGTCCAGAGGCTTAATAGCGGTACGTCACGAGGAAGTGGCGCGCCGATGCGCTCATGCGCTCGAGATCTCCTCTTGCGCCGCGACGCCCCTTGCAGCCCCGACCCGGTTCGGCGATGATTCCTTATGGTCAAGCCGAGAAGAGTCCTCTTCGTGTGCATGGGGAATTGCGTGCGCAGCCAGATGGCTGAGGCGCTTGCCCGTCATCATTTTCCCGAAGAGATTGTCGCTGAAAGCGCCGGGATCCATCCGCTGGGTTTTATCGATCCTACGGCCCGCGAGGCCGTTGAAGAGTGCGGCATCAGCATGGACGGCCAATTTTCCAAAGGCCTCCACAATCACGCCGTGCAGGAATCGGATTTGATCGTCAATATGTCCGGTGTGCCGGGCGGTAGCGTATTCCACGGAAAGATTTTTGAAGATTGGTCGATTGCCGATCCCTTCGGCGAAGATTTGGACACGCATCGCCGTATTCGTGACGATATCGAGTCGCGCATCAAGGGACTCGTCGTGCGCCTTCGCGACGAAAGCAAGGAACAGAGCGCGGCGAGCAGCGCCTAATTCAACACCGATCGCATCGGGAGACTCATGCGGCGCGAAAAAACCAGCGTCTCTCAAGAAGACTATCTAAAGGCGATCTGGGAGCTTGTTCAGGAAGAACAAGCTCCGATCAGCGCGCGCTTAGCCGAGGATCTGGGAGTCACGCCACCTGCCGTCACGGCCGCCGTCAAGCGCATGGCGCGCAGCGGCTACTTGCGCGTGCTGCGCAACGGCCACATCTCCCTTTCGCCGAAGGGCCAAAAAATCGCCCAGCAACTGGTCTTGCGCCATCGCCTTGCCGAAAAGCTGCTCACCGATGTGATCGGTCTCCCCTGGTCCCGAGCGCACGAAGAAGCCGAAAGGCTCGAACACGGTATTTCGGCCGAGGTGGCCGACCTGCTCGTCGAGCGATTCGGAAGCGACAGCCGTTGCCCCCACGGCGTGCCTCTGCTCGGGGGCATGGCGATGTTGCGCAAGAAATTCGGAGCGATCCGCCTTTCTGAAGCCGAACCCGGTGGGTCCTACGAAATCCTTCGCGTTTACGAACGCGACCCGAAATTCCTCGAATTTCTCGGCGAACGCGATCTTCGCCCCGCCGCCCATTTGCGCATCCGCAAAAAGGAATACGACGAAACGATTTCCATGTCGGTTGAGAACGGTGCCAAGGAAATTCACCTCGGCAAGCCCGCCTCGGAACGCATCTGGGTCCGCAAGGTTTCCTGATTCAGCCACGCTTGTAATTTCGGGTCCGCGGGAGTAACGTGTGCCGCCTCAGCCCTCGCGCGTGTTGAGCCGCGCCGTGTCCGCAGCTCTCGGGCCAAGCTGAGACCGTCCCATACCGCATTTTGCCTGGGGAAACCGAACAGGTTTTGCCCGAAGTTCACTCAGCGTAGAAGGGGGATCTATGGCAACTGCCGCTTCGGCTCCCGTAATCGATCCGGGAGTATCGCGTTTCATTTCGAGGACTCACAAGCTTTTGATCAATGGTAAATGGACCGACTCCGCATCCGGACAGGTTTTCCCGGTCTACAATCCCGCCACCGGCGAGATTCTCTCTCGTGTCGCCGCGGGCAACGCCGAAGACATCGATGAGGCCGTGAAGGCTGCCCGCGCCGCGTTCGAAAACGGCCCATGGTCGTGTATCACCGCTTCGGAAAGAACGCGCCTTATCTGGAAACTCGCCGATCTGCTTGAGAAGAATCTTGAGGAATTCGCGCAACTCGAATCGCTCGATAACGGCAAGCCGCTCGCCGTCGCCCGCGCCGCCGATGTTCCTCTGGCCATCGAAAATTTCCGCTACATGGCTGGCTGGTGCACGAAGATTGAAGGCAACACGATTCCTCTCTCGGTGCCGTATACGCCCGGCGCAAAGTATCTTGCCTACACTCTGCGTGAACCGGTCGGCGTTGTCGGTCAGATCATTCCTTGGAATTTTCCGTTGCTGATGGCCGCCTGGAAGCTCGGCCCGGCGCTGGCCACGGGCTGCACGGTTGTTCTCAAGCCCGCCGAACAGACGCCGCTGTCGGCAATTCGTCTCGGCGAACTGATTCAGGAAGCCGGCATTCCCGATGGAGTCGTCAACATCGTCACCGGTTTGGGTGAAGAAGCGGGAGCTCCACTTGCCGCTCATCCTGACGTCGATAAGGTCGCTTTCACCGGCTCGACCGAAGTCGGCAAGCTTATTCTCCAGGCTGCGGCGGGGAATCTCAAAAAAGTCTCGCTCGAACTCGGGGGCAAATCGCCCAACGTCATCCTCGATGACGCCGATCTTGACAGCGCCATCGCCGGAGCGGCCAGCGCAATCTTCTTCAATCACGGTCAATGCTGCTGCGCGGGGTCGCGCCTTTACGTTGAAAAGAAATCCTTCGACAAGGTTGTCGAAGGCGTCGTGAGCGTCGCCGAAAAGATCAACGTCGGTCCGGGTTTCGACCCCAAGACACAAATGGGCCCGCTTGTTTCCGAAGAGCAACTGAATCGCGTCTGCGGTTATCTAGAAATCGGTGTCGCGGAGGGCGCAAAGGCCGTCGCGGGCGGCGTGCGCCTCGGCGATCGCGGCTATTTCGTCAAACCGACGGTGCTCGTCGATACCAACGAGAATATGAAAGTTGTGCAGGAAGAAATTTTCGGCCCTGTCGTCACGGCAATCCCGTTCAGTGACACCGATGAATTGATTCCGCGTGCCAACAATTCAAGCTACGGGCTTGCGGCGGGCATATGGACGAGCGATATCAAGAAAGCGCACAACATCGCCTCCAAACTTCGCGCTGGCACCGTGTGGATCAACTGTTACAACATTTTTGACGCGGCGCTTCCGTTCGGCGGCTACAAACAGTCCGGATGGGGCAGGGAAATGGGCCACGAAGTTCTCGAGCAATACACCGAAGTCAAAGCCGTTTGTGCGGCGCTCTAAAGGGTTGCTGTTGCAGTAGGGGGTGGCGGAAGAAAGGGCCGGAGAGAAATCTCCGGCTCTTTTTGCGTGCAGCGTCGACCTCTCCTCCATAGACCGGGCATTTTCGCCTGCACTCGCCCGCGTGTTACTCTGCCTGATCCATGTTCAACGCGCTGCGCTACTACTGGATCATCGCGAAGGATTACCGCTTGCGTCCCTGGGCTTCGCCTTATATCCAATGGCGCCTTGAAACATTCTTCGGCAAAGACGCCGCGAACCTGAACGCCGCCAAATTCTTTCGCCTGATCTGGCGTGAACGCGCTCGCATGGAACGCTTTCTTGAATGGGTCGCCGTGCGTCGCCAAGCGCAACATTACTGACTGGCGTTGAGTTGCACGCGGGCGAAGATTGCGGCTCCGCTGTGAGCGTTGAAACAGACATGGCCGCCTGATTCTTCGAATGACCCCACTTTTCCATCCGCAAACTGAATGGTTCCGATAAGGTCGGTTGCTACGCTTTCGTCCCAATCGACGCCCGGAGCTAATTCGTTGGTCCGCGCCGAAAGAACCTGAAGGATGTGCCTTCGAATATCGCCATCTTTCTTCCAGCTCCGGCCGCGACTCGAGATCGTGATTCGGGTGACCGGTGCGCCCATCGCTTCTGCGATGCTGGTCTGTGTAACGGAATCGATTTGAGGCGTTTTGGCATCGCTGGTCCGTTTGCAGGTCGAACCGAAACTTTCGGTAAGGACGATGATTCCCCCTGCGCCAGGCGGCGGTGACGGCCGAGCTCCCTTTGCCGCGATCACGATCTCAGGCTCGGCCGATTTCTCCTGCCCCAAGGCAATGCACGCACAGGCGATCGTCACCCCGACCAGAATGAGAATGCGTCGAGACCGAAAGATCGGAATTCTCCTCACCACCATGTGCTCAGTATATCGAATCACCATAGACTAACGTGGTTTTCCCTGTCTCCCTGGGCGCACCCGCCGACGGCTGGTGTCTCTGGCCAGACCTACGAGCGTATAATCAATGCGAGCCTAGCCTCCGTATGCAATCCCTCAAGCATCTCCAAAAATCCTCGACGCTTCACGAAGCGCTCTGGTGGGAACCGGAAGCCAACAACAAAGTCCACTGCTATCTCTGCCCGCGCCACTGCCACATCGGCGAGGGCCAGGCCGGCTTTTGCTTCATCCGCGCGAACGAAGGGGGCAAGCTCTATTCGCTCGGTTACGCGCATCCGGCCGCGATGCAGATCGATCCGGTCGAGAAGAAGCCGCTCAACCATTTCCTTCCCGGCACACGAATTTTCTCGATGGGAACGGCCGGCTGCAACATGGGCTGTTTCTTCTGCCAGAATTGGGATATTTCGAAATCCCGCGCCGATCAGGTTCGTTCGTCGCACGTTCCGCCCGAAGACGTCGTTTCGCTCGCCATCGAGCACGGCTGCCCTTCGATCGCGTTCACCTACAACGAGCCAACGATCTGGGGCGAATACGTCATCGACATTTGTCGCGCGGCACACCAGCGCGGCCTCAATACCGTCATGGTTTCCAACGGTTACATCACGCGCGAGGCCTTCCACGACGTCTACGATCACGTGGATGCGGCCAATATCGACCTCAAGGCCTTCACCGAAAATTTCTACGGGCGCATCACCCTCACGCATCTCAAACCGGTGCTCGATACTCTCGAATGGCTGAAAAACGAAACGAACGTCTGGTTCGAATTGACCAATCTGATGATCCCTACGCTCAATGACGCACCGGAGGAAACCCGGAAGCTCGCCGAATGGGTGTTTGATCATCTCGGTCCGGACGTGCCGCTACATTTCACCGCGTTCCATCCGGACTTCAAGTTGCGCGACAAACCGCGCACGCCGCCCGAAACCCTTCACGCCGCGCGAGCGGTTGCCCGCGAAGTTGGGCTGCGCTACGTATACGAGGGAAATATTTACAGCGACGGGGCAAACACGTTGTGCCCGCAATGCAGCACGCTGCTGGTTTGCCGCTCGTGGCACGACGTTCGCGAAAATAATCTTCGCGACGGCCGTTGCCCAAAATGCGCGCTCGCGATTCCCGGGCGCTGGGTCAATGCTCAAGTCACGCATCCGCAAAAATCAAAAAGCGGCGCAGCATCCAGTAAAGGTGCACGCGCCGCCTCAAAGTATTCCGATCTGAATCTCTAGCGCTTACTGCACTCGGTATTTCACCGCGATTGCTGTCAAATCGCCTTGCGCGCGATCCACTTCCGCCTGCCTGTCTTGCACCGCTTTCACCCAAACGCGAAGATCCTCCTCAAGTTGCGCCATCCCGCCGGTCGGATCGCCGTTCAGGCCGCGAATAAATCCGTAAACGACGGCATCGTCTCCCTCCGGAATCGCGGGATGCGCGGCGACCGTGTCCGCCGCTTGCGTCCAAGCGGATAGATGCAGCGAAAAGGATTCGGCGAAATCGCGCGGGCAGGCGCCCGTATCGATCTTCGAGGAATTCGCGACGTAGCCCCTCATGATCGACGCAATCCTGTCGATGTCGTCCTGCGTCTGCACATCGATGGTTTTGATTTCCGATTCCGCTGCGCTTCGATTGTCGGTGTCTTGTTGCATTGCCAAACGTATCGCCGCCACATCAATCTCGGGCTGTGCTGGTGCTGCGTCGGAGCCGCTGCCGGCATCGGCTGCGCCTGAGCCGGAGACTGACGAGCTCGAGCTGCGGCCGACGGCGAAGAAAAATATCGCCATGACAATCAAAAAAAATACTGCCGCTCCGCCAAGCGCGATCCATAGCAGCGCCCTGGGACCTGATCCCGATCGCGGCGCTTGTTGCGGGGGCATCTGGACATACACGGGGACTGCCTGCGCCGGCTGCGCCGCTGGTGGCGGAAGGGGAGCGGGTTGGGCGACCTGTGAAACTATCGGTTGCGCCAGAGGCGCGGGCGTTGCGACCGCGTTCCCGCAGGAACTGCAGAACGCCGCCGCCGGCTCAACTCGATGACCGCACTTCGCGCAGAACGACATGAGGCGCCTCCCGAGTGGGCATGAACAGAAGATGAACCAGCTCGTGGTTAATCGACGCCGTATATTACGAGAACATCGCGCTTCACGTCCACGCTATGATTGGACTCAGTCAGAATCCATGGCCGGATCATAGGACAACCAGTCATGCAATCCTGCGACAAGAAGCAGGTGGCGACATTCGATTATTCGCGCCCTAGCACGGATTTTTCAGTTCTTTCGAAACCGGCGCAAAGAGCGCTCGTCAACAATTCCGTTTTCACTCCGGCCGATCTTGCGCGAAAAACTGTGAAAGAGGTCTCGCTTTTCCACGGAATTGGCCCTTCTTCCATCCCGGTCTTGCGAAAGGTGTTGTCGGTGCACGGGTTAGAATTCGCGGAAACCAGCTCGTCGGAGGCAGGAGAAATTTGCCGGAGGCGGCTAGCGATGCGGAGCCGTCGGCCGCGGCACCGGCGGTTCCCCGCCTCCGCCTCGGCGCACCACCGTTCGAGTATGTTCGCGTGTCATGCGAACGTGGCAGGCCAGTGGGTCGCGCGCGATGCGGCACGCCTGGTCGCGATCGCGAACGAAAATAATCTGTTCCTGCGGTTCGATCATCCACGCGGTCGCATTCGTTGCGTGGTGGACCTGTTCGAGATAGTACGCAGCGCTCATGTCCAAGTCAGAGGCGTCCGCGTCCATCTTTTCGCAGTCGTCAAACGACGGCACAAAAATGCCGTCCGCCGGTCTGCAGAAGTCCTCGTCGTGCGCGAGCAGTATCTTTTCGTTGCGTCCACTGATGAAGTAGCGGGTCAGCACCGGATTCACATGGTTGTCGTTGGTCCATTGGCTCACGTCCAGGGCAAACGCAGGCGGCAACTGCCCCATCTCCAGAACCTTTTCTTTCACTTGTTTCGAAAAGACGTTCAACACCGGCGTCGGTTCGCCATTGGTCGGATGAAAATAGAATCCGCCGAGCCCGATGCCGGTCTGCGTGTCGACCCACAGAAATCCCTTGCCCACCAGATAGGGCCCCATTTTTCCGGAGATCAAAAAGTACCGGCCGTCCCGAATGCGCGCCTTTTCTGGAGATCCTTCGATCACTTTGTCGAGCGCGTCTGGCAACGACATGTCAGATCCATAGTGATAGATGCAGTCCGGTACGAAACTGTGCGTGATCTTGCGGAACGCTTTGTCCTGCATCACATCGCCCGACCGCATTCCTTCATACTTTTTAAGCAACGCAAGCTGGTCGGCCGGAATCGTCGTCAGGAAAATCGCGGGATCGTAGGGGACTTTCGCCTCGGACTCTTCTTCCGCTTCAGGTTCGGCTTCGGGCGCCTGCGCGGCGGCAGGAGTCTGCGGGGCGGCCGGCGAGGTATCGTCCGATACCGGCTGCGGCGCTGGACTCATCGGCCCACGGACTTGCGCCGAGGCCGCGAGCGCAACCAGCAGGCAAGCAGCGGCTAGTGCAAAAACCAACGAGACCGATAAAACCTTCTTTACAGGGGAGAAAGCAAACAGGGCTGGCATCTTGCACCTTCAGTTACAGAGAAAAGCTATTTACGAATCGGTTGTGCGGCACGCGGATCATACACCGATTTTTATTACGGCCTAATAACTTCAGCGGGAAGAACTGCCCGGTGTTCCGGTTCCCTTATCCGCAGGGTGAAATTCCTCCACGAGGTTCAAAATGGCGTCGTGCGCCCGCAGGTTTTTCTGCAGCGCGTCGATCGAAATATCCTGCACCGGTTTGCGGTCACGGATCGCCAGCCACGCCGCCACACCCGCAGCCTGCCCGATGATCATGTACTGCGGTTCCATCCGGAGCGACGAATATGCGACGTGCGAAGCCGAAAAACAGACGGGAACGAGCAGATTCGTTGCCTCGGCGCGTTTCGGAGTGATGATTCGATATTCGATCTCATAAGGCTGCACGGGTACTTGCACGTCGCCCTCGTTTTGGACCGAGCCATCGGGCATTGCAACGCGTTCGACGTTGTGCGAGTCGCTGTTGTAGGACCCCATGCCGATCGAATCGCTCTTGGTGCGATTCCGCTGCAGATCATCCTGCCGCATCACGTACTCGCCGATCATGCGCCGCCCTTCGCGAATGTAGAGCTGATTTGGCCAGTGATCGGTATCGAGGAACTCGTCTTTTGAAAGTCCCCAGGAGTTGGTCTCATCGCGCAGGCTTTGCCGCACGCTCGGGTCGTGCGAGATGAAAAAGAAAAACGATTGCGTGTAGAGCAGCGTTTCTTTCCAAATTGCGGTCTTCTCGGCATACGAGCCGTTCGGGTAGTTCCAGCTGTGCCCGATGAAGTCGGTCGAAAACGGCCCGTTATTGTTGAAGTCCGCTTTCTGATTCGGAATCGGCACGGGATTGGTGATATCGCCGAGTGTCGGCGCGTGCCCCATGCGAGCTTCAAACTCGCTCAGGTAGCGGGCCAGCAGGGCGAACCTCGCCGGATCGTATCGGTCCGGTTTTGTGAAGGGCAGGCTGTTGGCCGGATCGCGAGTCAGGATAAGTCGGAGGTTGTAAGACTGGACATCTTTGTCAGCCGAACCTGGCGGCGCTAACGGACCGGGCAAAATCTCTGGCAACAAATGGTGCTGTTCGTCAAATGCCGAAATCGGCCACCGGAACTGATGCGCCGGTGTATTTGCGCGCACCCCCGCGAGGTCTTCATCATACTGCGCCGCCGATTCGCGTCCCCAGGTGTAGTTGATCCCGGCTTGCGCCATCAGGTCGCCCTCATAGGAACAATCGGCAAAAATCTTGGCTGACCATTTCTTGCCGTCTTCGGTCGTGATCGAACGAATCGTGGCGCCGGACGATTCGACGCCGGCGTGTTCGCGCAATTTTTCATGGTATCGGACGGTCACGCCAGCGTCGGTGAGCATCTTGCGAAAAATCTCTTCGCCGACGTGCGGTTCCGAACGCCAATTGTCGGCCTTGTCCAGATCGTGCACGCCATAGTGCGCCGCAGCCTGCATATAAAAGTCGCGCGCGTAGCCGCCGATAATCGTGAAATGCCCCAGGTCCGTCGCGGAAAGACCGCCCGTTACCATTCCGCCGAGATGCGCGCCTGGTTCGAGCAGAATGACGTGCAGTCCCTGGCGTGCGGCGGAGTACGAAGTCATTACGCCGGACGCCGTTCCGCCGTATACGACTAGGTCGGCAGATGCCGCGGCTGCCGAGCAGCGCAAGGAAATTGCAATCAGCGCAAATCCGAGCGGAAAGACAGATCGAACCAAGGTCGCAATGGGAAGGCGCGCGATTTTCACGAGATCATCTTAGGAATTGGCCGCTGAATATCAAGCTCCGAATTTTCGAGAACGCCGAATCATCGGCCCTGCCGTGGTATCATCCGGCCAACTTTGCGCCGTCCCATCGCGCGGAAATGGAGGGCCAAATGAATCTGTCACGCCGCGAGCTGCTTTTGGGAAGCGCCGCAGGCTTGTTCGCCCTCCCGGCGACTGCTGCGCCCAGGCCATCCCATTCGCGCATATCGGTCGAAGGCTACATCTGGCAGCAGTACATGTCGGGCAAGAAGGAAAATCTTGCTGAAGGCCTCGACGAAATCTTCGCCATGGCGCGCTCGGCCGGCTTCCACAACATCGAACTGAACACCGGGTTCCTCACCCCCGAACTCCGCGGCCCGGTCATCGATCACATTCAGAAAAATGACCTCTGGATGCCCTCGGTGTATGTCGGCGGCGCGATGCACCAAGAGAGTCTTGCCGACGCGACCGCCCAGCACTCGCTCGAAATCGCTCGATTCTGCAAAACGGTCGGATGCCACGCAATCGTCGGCGATCCCAGCCCAAAACAGGGACAGGTTCCAAAAACCGATGCAGAACTTGCCACGCAGGCCGCGATGCTCAACAAGCTCGGCAAGGCGCTGGCCGCGGAGGGATTCGAATTTTGGGTTCACAATCACGACGCAGAAATGGTAAGCAACGCCAAAGAATGGTGGAGCAACCTGAACGCGACCGACCCGAACTACGTTCGCATGTGCATCGACATAGATTGGGTCCATCAAGGCGGACAGGATCCGATGGCGCTCCTTCGCGCAGCCGGGAAGCGCGTCGCTTGCCTGCATCTGCGGAATTCGAAGGACAAACTCTGGCTTGAAGCGCTTACCGACGGTGACATCGACTACCGAAAAATCGCGGAGTACTTGAAGACCGAAAAACTCGAACCACTTCTGATGGTTGAGCTCGCGTATCGTCCGGACACGCTCGTAACCCGGCCGCTCGAACAGGACCTGCAACTCAGTCGTGTCTACGCCGAACAAATTTTCAAAGTGAAGGCTTAGGACGGTCCCCAAAGAATCGGCTGCCGGATCGGATAGTTCCGGATGATTTCCGGAACGGTCGGGTCAGGATTCAGCCGCCGCCAGACCGCGAAGTATTCCGGCCGCGAAAGTGCAATCCCCGCAAAAAGCAAACTCGGCTGCCGCACCGGCCAATCGCCCCAATATTCGACGTCGTGCTTGTACGGCCATTTGTTCTTGTCGGCGATCAGCGGGAACATGAACGCAACAGCTTTCGCAAAGCTCTTGCTGTCGGCGGTCGCAAACGAGAACAGATTGTCGTTTGGTGTTGAAAGAATCTGGCACAGCGTCGCCATCACGTCGAGATTGAAAATGCAGTAGCCATAGGGCTTGGTGCGCGCCAGTTCAAGGGGGAAGCTGCCATCGCTCGCGATTTGTCCCGGCACAATCACTTCCTTGAATCGCTTCCGACAGAATTCGGTCACTTCCGCGTTTCCTGAATACGCCGCAAATTGCGCCGCTTGCGCGTGCCAGCAGGTCGTGTGATTATTCTTCGAATCGCGCTCGTCGGTGCCGTTCTTTGAAGTCGTCATCCAGTTCAAATAGTCGGCGAACCATTTCTTCAGCCCCGCGACTTCGGCCAGCGAAAAAGCTCCCGACTTTTCCAGCACTGGAATCGCTCGCACAACTTCGACCAAATGCAGAGTATCGATCACGCCCGTGCCACGCCCGGTCGTGATCCCGTGAATCGCCTGCGCATATTGCAGATTTGGATTCATCAGCGTGGCTGGATCGAGAAACCACGCGCGCAGATGCTTCGCGGCGTGTGTCGAATATTTCTTGTCGTGCGCCAGCATCCACGCGCCCGCAAGTGCCGGCACTTGCACACTCAGCCGAATCAGCGCCAGTCGATGCGCGTTGAAATTGCCGGGATTTGATTCACCGTCTCGCTGTATATAGGGACCGTTCGGATTGTTCGGATCAGGCCACCAGTAGTCGCCCTCGGAAAAATAATCGTGCGGCCCGCCAGCCGATCGCGGGCTCGACGCACTGGTCAGCGTAACCGGCTGCTCGGAGAGATATTTGTCCGCAGCCGTAACGATTCTCCGATGGTCGATCGCCTCCACGTCCGGAACATCGGTCGGCGCCATGCCAAACGCGAGCCCGCGCGCGCCAAGAGCGCCAGCCGCTGCGGCCGCGAGCGCACAAAACCTTCTGCGAGAAACCCGGGGAGCAGAACTCACATTTCCTCCACTGTAATCGCATACATCGCAGCGGATGTTAGCACAATCGCTGAATACGCCGTCCCGCACAACCAAACGAAAAAGGCGCCCGGCTTGGCCTGGACGCCTCTTTCCTTCTCCCCCACCACTTCTCGCGCTGCTTGGATATTGCGGAAGCCGCAGGCACTCGAATTAAATGTCGTAGTACAGGTGAAACTCAAACGGGTGCGGGCGCATCCGCATGGGATTCACTTCCTTCGTCATCTTGTAGTCGATCCAGAGATCGATCATTTCCTTTGCGAACACGCCGCCTTTGGTCAAGAACGAGTGATCGTGGTCGAGCGCCTTCAGCGATTCCTCGAGCGAACCAGGAACCGATGGCACATGCTTCAACTCCTCCTTCGACAGTTCGAATATGTCCTGATCGAGCGGACCGCCCGGATCGATCTTGTTCTCGATGCCGTCCAGTCCGGCCATGAGCATCGCCGAATACGCAAGATAAGGGTTGCACGAAGGATCGGGCGGCCTGAATTCGAGCCGCTTCGCCTTGGGGCTCGCCGAATACATGGGAATACGCACAGCCGCCGAACGATTGCGCCGCGAGTATGCCAAATTCACGGGAGCTTCGAATCCCGGCACCAGGCGCTTGTAGGAATTTGTCGACGGAGCGGCGAAGGCCACGATGGCCGGAGCGTGCTTCAACAACCCGCCGATGTACCAAAGCGCCGTCTGGCTCAGCCCGGCGTAGAGATCACCTGCGAAAAGAGGCTTGCCTTTGTTCCAGAGCGATTGGTGCGTGTGCATACCCGAGCCATTGTCGGAAAAAATCGGCTTGGGCATGAAGGTCACCGTCTTGCCATACTGCTGCGCCACGTTGCGGACCACATATTTGTACTTGCACATGTTGTCCGCGGCTTTGATCAGCGTGTCGAACCGGAAATCGATTTCACACTGGCCGGCCGTCGCAACTTCGTGGTGGTGGCACTCTACGTCGATTCCGACGCCTTGCAGCTGCAGCACCATGTCGGTGCGCATATCCATGAAGTGGTCGGTAGGCGGAACGGGGAAATAGCCTTCCTTGTAACGAGGCCGGTAGCCGAGGTTGTGCTCGGCGCGTCCGGTGTTCCAGCGCCCTTCGTCCGAGTCGACCTTGTAAAATGCGGTATTCTCCCGGGAATCAAAGGAAACGCTGTCGAAAATGAAAAATTCCGCTTCAGCGCCAAAGAATGCCTGATCGGCAATTCCGGATTTGAGCAGGTAATCCTCAGCCCGGCGCGCAAGATTCCGCACGTCTCGGTCGTAAGGCTTGCGGGATAGAGGGTCCTGCGCGTCGCAGATCATCACTAGCGTCGGCGTGTCGCGAAACGGGTCCATAAACGCGGTGTTCGGATCGGGAATGAGCAGCATGTCCGACTCGTGAATCTGCGCCCATCCGCGAATCGAGCTTGCGTCCATTCCGAATCCGTCGCTGAAGGACTCCGGCGTTAGTTCTTTGATTGGATAGCTGACGTGCTGCCAAACGCCAGGAACGTCTATGAATCTCAGGTCCAGTATTTTTGCGTTGTGCTTCGAGGCATATTCGAGAACGCTCTTGGGGTCCATTTGTCCTCCCGCCGCCTGCGCGGCCCGCTGTTTAGGCGCGGAGCGTAACGCAACGCTCGAGCGCCCGTCAAGCCTTCTAGACGAACAAAATGAGAGGGAGTCTGGTCGTTCCGGTCGATTCCGTCGATCCGCATTTTCGATTTGACCACCCCTCGAACCGCGCGATATCCTCTCGGGCGCATCGCCGCATACCGGCCTCCCTTCGCAACGGCTGTCTCGGCGGAAATCGATATTAAATTTGAGGAGACGGAACAACCTTCATGTCAACAGAACTGCGCAGTTTTTTGACTCACAGCTACGCGGAGTTGGAGGAACTGAACCTCGCGGCGAAGGAAAAGCGCCGGAATCGCCTGGCTGCGGACAAGATTCAGGAAGAGCGCCTGAAATACCTGGCGGAGGAGAAGAAGATCAAGGCCGTCACAGTCATGTTCAGCGACCTCGAAGGCCGCCTGCACATGCTCGACTATGACAAGAAATTTCTCGTGAAGAGCTATGACAACCTCACCTTCGACGGCTCTTCGATCCGCGGCTTCACGGCGCAGCGCGAAAGCGATTTGCGCTTGTTCCTTGATTGGAGCGCGTTCTATTGGGGCCCGGCCGACTACTTTGGCGACGGCAAGGTTTTGGTTTTCGGTCACGTCATCGACAAGGACGGCACGCCCTACGCGGCAGACATTCGCGGCGTCCTCAAAGCGTTTTCCGACGCGAAGTACAAGTCGGACGGCTTCACGCTGAATGCCGCCAACGAAATCGAAGGCTTCCTGTTCGCTGGCACAGACGCGGAGAAGAGATATCCCGAAACAGGGAAGTTTGAGTACGTCAACACCGGCGGTTATTACCACTCTCTGCCGGGCGATCCGCTCCGTCTTTTCATCGACCGCGTCGCCGAGGTGCAGCGAGCCATGGGGTTCGAAAACGAAAAGGATCACCCCGAAGTTGCGCCCTCGCAATTCGAAGTGAACTACGGCTACGGCGAAGTCGTCGCCGCCGCCGACCAGATTCAGCTCTACAAGCTGATTTGCCGCCAGGTCGCTACGAAGATGGGCATGACAGCCTCGTTTCTGCCGAAGCCTGTCGTTGGCGTCAACGGAAGCGGCATGCACACCAACGTCTCAATCAGCAAGGACGGCAAGAACACATTCTGGGATCCCAAAGGTCAGGAAAAACTCAGCGCCAGCGGCTGGGCCTTTATCGACCGTATCCTGACGCACGGCAACGACACCTGTCTCGCTCTCAATCCCAGCGTCAACGCATACCGCCGTCTCGATCCGCACTTTGAAGCACCAAACCAGATCAAGGCGTCGCCGACAGATCGCGGGTCGATGGTGAGAGTTCCCATCGGAAACAGCCGGAGCATGCGCGTCGAAGTTCGCTCGGTCGCTCCCGATGCCAACCCGTACATGGTGCTCTACACGGTGTTCAAGACCGGCATCGACGGCGACACGGCCAAGATCGCGAACCTTCGGCAGGCCGAGCGGTACCTGCCGGACAACATCTACACCGCGATCGAGGATTTCCGCAAAGCGAACTGGGCCACCAAGCTCTTCGGAGAAGATGTGAAGGGCCGTTATGCGGACCTCAAGCAAGGGTCAGCCGATCGTTGCCCGCGCTTGCTCGGGACCTACGTGAAGCCGGCCGAGGTTCAGTTCCATCACGAGGTATACAACCAGTTTCTTTGGAACCAGTTCTAGGTTTTCCTGTGGGGAGAACAAGGACGCTTCAGCGAAAGCCGGGGCGTTCTTGTTTTTGTCTGAACCGCTTGGTTCGTCGTCACATTCCTCGAAAATGAATCTTGCGGCGGCTGCGCTACCGACGCTATTTTGACTCCGCCGTGGGACCCGGCTCTATCCCTTGCGTTCAAGCCGCGCCGCAACGCGTCGATCCGGACAAGAAGATGGCGCTAGGCGATCAGTTGCATTTGGTGCGGTTCATCGCAAATGTGCTCCGCGCTGGCCAGTCGACATTCCTTGCGGCCGAGCAAGTTCGACTTGGCACATGATTATCTCTCCGATGTTGACGGTCCGCGCGAATCTGACTAGAGTCGTATCGTGCCGGCGAAAAAAGTTCAGGTTGGGCAAGTGTGGAA
>DATMLZ010000099.1:0-11080 GCA_035569955.1 Candidatus Acidiferrum sp. | reverse complement strand
TTCGGTGACGATGCGGGCATTCGCGCTCGCTACCGGAGCAGCCGGAATTCGGATCCGCGTCGATGGCCTCGAAAATATTCCCCCCGGCGTGTGCGTCTTCATTTCCAACCACGCTTCCAACCTCGATCCGATGGTTTTCTTCCCGGCGATTCCGCGTCGCATCTCGGTCCTCATCAAGAAAGAGCTGATGCGTATCCCGATTCTTGCCACGGGAATGCGCATCGCCAAATTTGTTCCGGTCGATCGCGATGATCGAGAAGCCGCCGGAGCCACGGTCGAACTCGCTGTTCGCCATCTCCGCGACGGGCTTTCGTTTGCCATATTTGCCGAAGGTACCCGCAGTCCCGATGGCCGCATGCGCCCGTTCAAAAGAGGAGCGACCTTGATGGCCCTGCAGGCTCGTGTGCCGGTCGTACCTGTTTCGATCGCCGGCACGCAGCACCTCATGCGCAAGGGAAGCCGTCTGATCCAGCCGGGCGACGTCGCAATTCATTTCGGCCGCGCAATCGACGCCGCACAATTCACACTCGATCGCCGCGACGACCTGCTTGGCGAGGTTGAATCCGAAGTCGTCGCCAATCTCCCCCCGGACCAGCGCCCGCCGGAGTAGCGGAGTTACACTGGCCGCAGGAGAATTCCATGGAGCAACGCATCAGCGCCATCACTCTTGGTGTCGGAAGTCTTGTAATCTCGAAGGAATTCTACGTGAACGGCCTCGGCTGGGAGCCCTCGTTCGAAGACAAGAACATCGTCTTCTTTCAGGCAGGCGGCTTGGTTTTCGGGTTATATGTTCGGGAGGAACTCGCCAAAGACTTCCATGACGAGGCGGTCGCTCGTGGGCCCGGTGCTTTCGCGCTGGCCCACAACGTTCGCGCGAAGAACGAAGTCGATCCTCTGTTTCAGCGTGCTCTCGCCGCCGGAGCTACTCCGCTCAAGCCGCCGCAGGAAGCCTTCTGGGGCGGCTATTCTGGCTATTTCGCCGATCCGGACGGCTTCGTTTGGGAAATCGCATGGAATCCGAACTGGCCGATCGCCCGAGACGGCACCATCGAGCTTTGTTGAACCGGCAGAAGCGCCTGATTCACCAAGCCGCACGCCGTGTCGGCTTACTTTTGCTCAAGAATGCTCGATAGCCGTTGCACGCCGGACCGTCGCAGCGCAAACAGAACGCCCCAGGCGGCTGTGCCGACCACGCACGCGACCAGGAACGTCTCGAGCGTTCCCGGCAGGAGCGCGAATCGCATCCAGCGAGCCGTTCCGGCAGACGAATTCGCCGAGGACATCGCAATCGACAGCTCGTTGCCTTTCTCGATCGCGAACAGCACCAACGCAAGCGTGAGCGTCATGAACAGCCCGGCGGCGGTTGGAAAACGGAATTCGGAACGCATCGTAAGCCTCCTTATAACCTCTCTGGATATATCGCCTAGCGATATACTAAGCTCGTCTCCGCGCTCGCGTCAATAGGCCGGCACGCCGCTTTTCGGGCTGACGAAAGTGGCCACCCTCCCGGTGCGCGTCGCGTACAATGGTTTCTCGCCCATGGCATCCAAGTTCCAATCAGGATTGGTTGCGATCGTCGGTCGGCCCAATGCGGGCAAGTCGACACTGGTGAACGCGCTCGTCGGCCAGAAAGTGGCGATCGTCTCGTCGCGTCCGCAGACCACGCGCAATCGCATCCGGGGAATCGTCAATCGCAAGAACGCGCAGATCGTTCTGGTCGATACGCCCGGCATTCACAAGCCGGATAGCGTACTCAATCGCCAGATGATGGATGAGGCCTCGCAGGCGGTCGAAGGCATTGACGTGCTGTCGCTGATCGTCGACGCAACGGCGCGGTTCGGCGAAGGCGATCTGTTCACGATCGATTGGATCCGCCGTTTCAAAGGGCCGGTCTTTCTGTTGCTCAACAAGATCGACCGCATCCGCAAAGACTCTCTTCTGCCTTTGATCGATGGTTTCCGCAACGAATTCGAATTCACCGAAGTGTTTCCAATTTCGGCCATTCGCGGCGAAGGCTGCGATGAACTCGTGAAGGCGTGGATCACGCACCTGCCCTTGGGCCCGCCGCTGTTTCCGCCCGATCAATTCACAGATCAGCCGGAACGATTCCTCGCCGCCGAAATGATCCGTGAAAAAGCGATTCTTGCTACCAACGACGAAGTCCCGCACGCTGTCGCCGTGGTTGTCGATAGTTTCGATGAAACCGAGAAACTGATCCGCATTCGCGCCACCGTCTTTGTCGAACGCGAAGGTCAAAAGGGGATCCTGATTGGCAAGCGCGGCGAAACGATGAAGAAAATCGGAACCGAAGCGCGCAAAGATATCGAATCGGCCCTCGGCGCGCACATCTTCCTCGAACTATTCGTGAAAGTGCAGCCGAATTGGCGCCAAAACGGCGCGATGGTTCGTCAACTCGATTGGCACCGGCAGTTAGAGCAACTCGCAGAGAACAAGTAGCCCGCCAAGAGGGCGAATCAGGCAGGGAATCGCTTCAGAAACTTCATCGCCCGGTCATACTCCGCGAATCGTTTTTCTTCGCGCCGGAATTCCGGCGAATGTGATTCGCGGCGGCACCGCTCAAATCGCATCGGATGCTTCACGTGCAGCATCTCGTGGTAGAGCACGTAAGCGACAACGCAGGCCGGCACTCGTGGATGGTCGAGCTGCCGGTTGATCAAGATCTGCTTCAGCGCCGGATCAAAACATCCAAGTTGCGTCCGCCACGCGCGCTTGCTCCAGCCGAGGCGCGGCTGGACGAGCTTGCCCTGAAAATATTGATCGTTGAGTGAGTGAAATAGCGGCCGAAGGTCATGATGGGCACCCGCCGGGCGATGTTCTGATTTTCGTGCACGCACTTTCCGCAAACGCAAGAGTCGGTTGCGCGTCGACCGCGCGTAGGAATACTCGCGATACGCTTCGACCAAGTTCAAAGGAGCCCGCCGTCGATACAACTTGCCCAGCAAAATCGCCGCGGCCGCCTCAAACACGGCGGACGGCGCCCCGCGCAACGCGTCGGAAAGGCGCACGTACGCCGTCTCCTCGCGCAGCCGAATCGTATGCGTCAAATCGGTGTAGGGATGGAATTCCACGACGAACTGCGGTGGACGGCCTTCGCAACCAAGTCGCGTATAAAGCCGTTGAAAAATCTGCGCGCCGCCCGGAACCGCCTCTCTGAGGCGCGCTCTGGTCACTGCTGTTTTCTCCGAACCGGCGCCGGCAGCAGCGCCTTTTGCGCGTCGTTGGCGTCGTTGATCGCTTCCTTCGTGCCTTCGATCGCGTCTTCCAGCGTGTAGCGATACGCTTCGAAATCCGCCCCGCTCGCCTGATCGAGTTTCTCAAGCAGCGCGAGGAACGCCGTGTCCTTGGTCTTCATCAGTTTCACGGCCTCGCGAACATCCTGCTGCTTTTGCTGCGCCACATCGATCTGGTCCGCCGCGTCGTCAATGCAGCCCACATACGCGTTCATCAGATTGTTGAGAATGTCGTTGTGCTGCGCCTCGTGGACAGGCCGGTTCACCTCGTATTGAAATTTCTGCAAGCGATCTTCGGCGAACGTCATATAGAGCTTGATGCGTTCAGCAGGCGTTTGCGCGTCGCGGATCTGGTCTGCTTCCTGTTCGCTCAGATAGTCCGGTTTGTCCTGGGGCGAACCGGCGAGGTGATACGACGCGATCGCGATCCCGCCGCTCAACAAGAGAACCGCAGCCGTGGCTTGCGAAAATCGGCTCCATTTGGAGTTCATGGCTTCACTCCCGTCTGCGGCGGCGAAGGGTCGTCGTGGTCCGAATCGGAACGCCTGGGCGGCAGCGCCTCGTGCGGAAAAAGTTCGCGAATCAAATGACGGTTGAGTTGATCGAGATTCTTTCGGATCGCCAAAAATGGCGCCTGCTCGTCTTCCGTCAGGCTCACCGTCAAATCGTCCAGCCGCCGCAGCGATTCGCGCGTTGCTATCTGCAATTGCTTGAACCCGCCCGGATGGCCCTCGGGGTTCGGCTCTTTCGCATCGAGCGAATTCGAGCACTGCTGCATGTCGTCCAGAAGCTGCTGCAGAGTTTTCAGCGCGTCGGTATTATCGCCCGCGGCCACTTGATCGGCCACTTCGTGAAAGTCTGCGCGGCTCAATTCCATCGTCATCCGCGCCCGCCGCATCACGTCTGGTTCCTGTTCGAACTTCGTCTGCAAACCCTGTCGGGTCTGCGAAATTGCCGCGGGGCCCAGGAATGCAGCCATCGCCGCCAGCGCGAAAATACCGGACCGTGCATGCATGTTATTGTTTCTTGCCCAGCTGACGCCGAAGATCGCGCGTCCTCTCGCTCGCCGCAAAATACATGTCGTTGTTTCGATCCGTGTTGGCCGCGAGAAATTTCTCGTAGGCGTCCAGCGCCTCTGGCTTCTCTCCGATTTTATCGTAACAGTCCGCGCGAACGAAAAGCGTCCGCGTCGGCAGCGTTTCCTCTTGGGCGAGTAAGTCGATCGCCTTGAGGGCGTCGGCGTAGTCTTTCCCGAGATACTCGCAATCGGCGAGCAACGCGGTCGCTTGCGTGTTTTTCGGTTGAATCTTCACAACGGCCAGAAACTCCAGCGCTGCGCGAGGATAGTCCTTCTTGCCCAAATAAAGCTGCCCGAGTTTCGAGTGAATCTCGGCGTCCTGCGGAGCAAGCGTTTCTGCGCGCGTCAAGGTCGCGAGCGCTTCGTCTTCCCGCTTCGCTCCCTCGAGCGCGTCAAATCGCAATTTCAGCGCGGGCACACTATCTTGCGCGTCGGCACTTCCCTGACCAAGCTCCGCAAGCGCCACATCATATTTCGTTGCATCGATCAGTGCCGATACGCGCGCCAGCCTGACTTGCTCATCGTTGGGCCGCATCTGCAAATAGACGCCCAGCTCGTTCGCCCCCTCATCAAGTCTCTTCTCGTCCAGCAGACACTCGCCGAGCCCCAAATGGCCCTGCGCATTCTGCCCATCAAGCGCGACAACCGCTCGAAACTCCCGTTCGGCATCCGTGGTACGTTTTGCCGCGCGCAACGTTTGCGCCAGGCCAAGACGAATATTTACGTCCTGCGGATCGATTTTTTCCGCCCCCTGATATTGCGCAATCGCATCATCGGTCTTTCCCGAATGTGCCAGTGCCATGGCCAGCAGCAACTTCGGCCGCGCCTGATCCGGCATCAGTTCGGCGGCACGCGAGAGCGCCGTGGCGGCCGCAGCAGGGTCGGAACTCAACTCGGTCAACCCGAGATTGAGAAATGCCGGCGCAAGTTTTGCGTCAAGGTCAGTCGCTTTTTGGTATTCCGCGCGGGCCTCGGTCATTTTCTGCAACGCGGTGTAGGCGTACCCAAGCTGATAGTGAATCTGTGCGTCCTGCGGGCGAGCGGCGAGATACGTCTGGTATTTCTCGGCGGCCGCCTCGTAATCCTTGTTGTCGATGTCGGTTTGCGCTTTGGCGAGCAGGGAATCGAGCGCAGGGTCATTGGTCGGCCGCGCGCTCTGCGTCGAACGCTGCGGCGCCTGGGCAAACACGCTTGGTGCCAGAATCGTCCCACCGCCCAATGCGAAACCAGCCAGCGCCGCCGCGCCGCCAAGCGTCATCCGAACGCAGCCGATCCTCTTCATCGTAGAAGTTTCGTTCAATTTCTCGAAAGCGGATTCCGGTCGTCGAGCGCGTGAGCCAGATATTTCCCGGTGTGTGACTGCGAATTGCGCGCCACCTGCTCGGGAGTCCCGGCCGCCACCACGCGGCCGCCCGCTTCGCCGCCCTCGGGCCCGAGGTCGATCACCCAGTCGGCGGATTTGATCACATCCAGGTTGTGCTCGATGATGATCACCGAAGCGCCGCCTTCGATCAGCTTGCGAAACGCCGCGAGCAGCTTTTGAATGTCGTCAAAATGCAGTCCGGTCGTCGGCTCGTCAAAAATGTAGAGTATGCCGGACGTTTCCTGGCGCGTAAGATGCGCCGCCAGCTTCAAGCGTTGCGCCTCACCGCCCGACAGCGTTGTGCCCGATTGCCCCAGGCGCAGATACCCGAGGCCGACTTCGTCCAGCACGCGCAGCCGCGCCGTCGTTTTCGGATGCCCGGCGAAAAACGCCAGAGCCTCCCGCACGGTCATCTGCAACACATCGTGAATGTTCTTTTCCTTGAACCGCACGTCGAGGATGCTCTGCTTGAACCGCGTGCCGTGGCACTCTTCGCAAACCAGCTCCACGTCCGCCAAAAATCTCATCTCGACGGTCACGGTCCCATCGCCCTGGCAGGCTTCGCAGCGCCCGCCGGGAATGTTGAACGAGAAGTGTCCCGCCGTGAACCCGCGCTTTTTCGCCTCGGGCGTCGCGGCAAAAATATCGCGAATCGTGTCAAACGCCTTCAGGTACGTCGCCGGGTTTGACCGTGGCGTCCGCCCGATCGGCGATTGATCCACCATCTCGACCGCCTCAATCGCGAAGTCTCCATCAATTCGGTCAGCAATCTCCTGCCAGTTGCGATCCGTGCGCTTTGCCAGAAGCCCGTCATGTATCACGTCATGAACGAGCGTCGATTTCCCCGAACCGGAAACGCCTGTCACCGCGACCAGGACGTTCAATGGAATCGTTACGTCGATCGCCTTCAAATTGTGGCTGCGCGCTCCGGTAATCTTCAGGAATTTGCCCGAAGGCTTCCGCCGCTGCGCCGGGATTGCAATTTTCATCTCACCGCGCAGATAGCGCCCCGTGAGTGAGTGTGGCGCTTCGAGCATTTCGCCAAGCGTGCCGGAAAAAATCAGCCGCCCGCCGTGCTCGCCCGCGCCCGGACCGAGATCGAGAATCCGGTCCGCCGCCTTCATCATTTCCGGATCGTGTTCCACGACAACAAGCGTGTTTCCCAGATCGCGCAATCCTTTCAAGATCTCAATCAGCCGGTCCGTATCACGCGGATGCAGCCCAATCGAGGGTTCATCGAGCACGTAAAGCGCGCCCACCAGATGCGAGCCCAGCGAAGTCGCCAGCTGAATCCGCTGCGCCTCACCTCCCGAAAGCGTGGAGGTCAGCCGGTCGAGCGTCACGTAATCCAGTCCGACCTCATCCAGAAAACGCAGCCGCTGTTGCACTTCTTCAACGAGCTTCTCGGCAATCGCCGCCTCCATCTCGGTGAGCTTCAGCCCGTCGAAAAATGGTCGCGCGTCCTTGACGGTCATCTGGCAGGCTTCGGTGATCGCAAGGCCGGCGATTTTCACGGCGCGGGCCTCCGCCCGTAGCCGCGTCCCGCGGCACTCCGGACAAATCGCGTAACCTCGATACCGGCTCAGAAACACGCGCACGTGGAGTTTGTATTTCTTGCGCTCGAGCCACGCGAAAAATCCTTTAACGCCCGGATAATCTTCCTTTTTGTCGCCGTCGATGATCGCGTCACGCTGCTGCGGAGTCAGATCGCGAAAAGGAACGTCCACCGGAATCGCCTTGGCCTTCGCAAACCTCTTCATCTCCACGGCGAGCGGCTTGTAGCGCGGTTTCGACCACGGATCGATCGCGCCGTCTGCCAGCGATTTGCTCTTGTCCGGCACCACCCGATCGATGTCGAAATCCACGGTATTACCGAATCCCTGGCAGCGAGGGCAAGCGCCATAGGGATTATTGAAGGAGAACAGCCGCGGCTCCGGTTCTTCATAATGCGCGCCGCAATTCTTGCAGTCGAATCGCTCGTTGAAGACCAGCCGCTCGGCCGTCCCGCCGGTCTCGCGCACGGCCGCGTCCGGCACGAATTCCAGAGTTGCCTCGCCACGACCTTCGCGGTAGCAGATCTCGATCGAATCCATCAATCGCGAGCGAATGTCTGGAGAAAGCGCCAACCGGTCGACAAGCACCCACGCCGGCTTGGAGAAATCCATATCCAGCAAATCCTGCGGCGTGGAAAACTCGAAGACGCGCCCGCCCTGATACAGCCGCCCAAATCCGCGCTTCTGCAAACCAACAAGTGTTTCGCGAACCGCGTCGCCGGTTGGTTTCGCCGCCTTCTTCGCCTTTTTCTCGCTGGCAGCACCTTCGGCGCCGATTTTCAGTTCATACAGCACATAGAACCGGCGCCCCTCGGGCATCGCCAAAACGCGCGCGGCGATTTCGTCCAACGTGTCTTTGCGAACCTCGTGGCCGCACCGCGTACAAAATGTCCGCCCCACGCGCGCGTAAAGCAGCCTCAGATAGTCGTAGATTTCCGTTGCCGTGGCGACGGTCGAACGCGGGTTGCGCGTGGAATTCTTCTGCCGGATAGCGATCGCGGGTGCGATCCCGGAAATCTCATCCACATCCGGCTTCTCGATACGCTCGAGGAACTGTCGCGCGTAAGCCGAAAGGGACTCGATATAGCGCCGCTGCCCCTCGGCGTAGAGCGTGTCAAAGGCCAGGCTCGATTTGCCCGATCCGGATACGCCGGTCACCACGGTCAACGCATTGTGAGGAATCATGAAGTCCACATTCTTCAAATTGTGGACCCGCGCGCCGCGCACACGAATCTGTTCCGCATCGTCGGTCTCTTGGCGTACCAGCGTGGCAGCCTCGCCCCTGTCGGCAGGGACGGCTCCCGCAGTGATCTTCTCAGTGGGTTCGCTAGCCATGGCTTAAATAGAAAAGTATACGCTTTCGCACAAGCGGCGACAAATACCCTCGAAAGCGCCCGAGAAATGTCCCGAAGTTCATTGCCCAAAGCCCGATTCGGCCGGAAAGCGAGAAGGTGCCGCACGGCCTGGGAAGCACTCCGACGCTGCCCCGGTAGCCGCGTCACCGATGACAGTCACCGTTCAGTACTCTCTCCCGGCGCAATCAAATCAACAATGCGTGGGAGTCCAGTAGTTCACGTGCGATTTTGGATGAGGCGATTTTGGATCGGATGGACTTCAAGGCGTTGCCGCGGGAAGCCGGCCGCGCAAATGCCAGCTGTCAGTTGCCGGACGCGGGCCCGCTCTGTGCGTAATACCCGGTGCGCGTGCGGGCGTTGATCTTGCCGTGACCTGCTGCGGCGACGTCCACATGAACCGCTCGGAACGTGCCGTCTGTGGCCGCGTTACTCGGGTAGTAGCCGATGGTGTATTGGTCGCGGATCTCTTTGGCCACCTGCTCGCAAAGCGGCGTCACTTCGTCGAGTGTTTCCGGGAAGAAGGCGCGCCCGCCAGTCGCTTCGGTCAGTTGATCCAGCACGCGAGTCGAATTGCGAATCATCTTCTTGTCGTTCTTGCGGTCATCGGCGCTGAAGACTCCAATCGCATAGATTGTCGCATTCGATTTCTCGGCCGCCTTGATCGCGTCGGTAAACGTGCTGCGACTGGCCGTGTCTTCGCCATCGGTCACCAGCAGCAACACGCGGCGGTCCTTGTGTCCCTTTCTCAAATGATTGAGCGAACCGATCACGGCATCATACAGGGCCGTACTGCCTCGCGAATCGATGCGAGCCAGCGCGTCGGACATATTCTGCTGGTCGTTGGTGAAGTCTCCGTCCGTAT
Source organism: Candidatus Acidiferrum sp. (assembly GCA_035569955.1). Taxonomy (GTDB): domain Bacteria; phylum Acidobacteriota; class Terriglobia; order Acidiferrales; family UBA7541; genus Palsa-295. The sequence goes on along the minus strand of DATMLZ010000099.1, from coordinate 1,618 downwards.
CGAGATAGTATTCGTCGTTGAAATTCACAACGAAGGCTTCGTCCTGCGGATTGCTCGTCTTCACAAACGTCATCGCGGCGGCACTCACTTGTTTGCGCTTTTCGCGCATGCTGCCGCTGTTGTCGACCACGAGTCCCATCGTCAACGGAATGTCGTCGTGCGAAAACAGCGAAACCTTCTGCTCGACCTTATCTTCGAATATTCGGAAGCTCTTGCCCGAAAGATTGTCCACAGCCGCACCACGATCATCTGTCACGGTGATGTGCAGCACCACCATCTGCACCGTCGACTTGATCGTCGAGCCTCTTTGGTCTTGTGAACCATTGTCAGGCGGAGGCGGAGGGGGTGGCACATAGACGGTCGGAGGAATCGGCTGGGCGGGAACCTGCGAGCTATCGGGTGCTTGCGCGCGCAGCGACGTGCCCACCGCAATCAGCGCAGCGCAAGCGAGAACAAAAATAGCCAGGAAACGCGAACTAGCGGCCAGGCGCATAGTAGCCGGTCTTTGCATAGACGGAGAGTGGAGGCACTCCCTTAGGAGGTCGAATTTGGACTTTGATCTTCCGCCATTTGCCATCGTGGCTCCCGTTGCTGGGCCTGTAGCCGATCACGTACTGATTTCGCAACGTCTGGCTAATCTTCGTCGCGATGTCGGGCAGCTCTCCGGGCGATCTCACGTTGTACGTTCGCCCGCCGGTCAGGTGCGTCATATCGTTCAAGAGCGAAGGACCATTCCGCTCTTCGGGTGTGGGACCGCCGTCCGGCTCGTAAAGGCCGATGGCATAAATCTGAACGTCCGATTCCTGCACGAAATTCCGGACGTCATTCTCCCCATACCTGCTGTGATTATCGCCTCCATCGGATATGATGAGCAACGCTTTCCTTCTGTTGTGTGCTCCTTTCATCTGGCTCAATCCGAGGTAGACCCCGTCATAGAGAGCGGTCAGTCCGTGCGCGCCGACGTACATCAACCGGCTCTGAATGTCGTCCACGCTGGCAGTAAACGGGCTAACCAGTTGCGCCCGATCATTGAAGTCCACGAGGAAAAACTCATCTTGAGGATTCGCCGTCAGCAGGAATTGCACAGCGGCATTTTTTGATTTGTCGATCTTGTCGCCCATGCTGCCGCTCATATCGAAAATCACGCCGATCGAAACCGGCACATCTTCGCTGGCGAAGCGCACGATTTCCTGTTCTTTTCCGTCCTCGTAGACGCGGAAGTTGCTCTGCTCGAGGCCCGTCACAAGACGGCCGGTCGGCTCGGTCACCGTGACGTACACCAGTGTCAGGTCGGATTCAGCCTTGAGAACGGGTCCTTTGGGATTTTCCTGCTCCGGAGGAGGGGGAACCGCAGGCCCTACGCCTTGTTGCGCTGGCGTGCTAAGGCTCACTGCCAGGAGCAGCACACTGGCAGCCGCACACGCTCCCAGGAGTCGGCTGTGACAGCGCTTCGGGGTCGATCGTCCGATCAATTTGCCCCCAAACTGCCCCGCGCCGATAATACCACTGCTTTTGTCGGAATCAAGGGTACCGACGCGCCTGCAGCAGTTTCGGAAAATTGGCAGGACGCGGCGTAGAGGAGGTGGTGATGTCGTGCGGTGAGCCGTGTAGGCGGGGT